>CANRVK010000135.1 GCA_947643285.1 uncultured Eubacteriaceae bacterium | reverse complement strand
CCTAACAGGACTGCTCATTAAGTACCAACGTCTTCCAAGGGGCTTCTTTTGGAATTGTTTCTTGCTAGTGCTAGTTTATGGAAAGCGGTTAGTTTATGAGGTGTGATGAGAGAAGCTTTGGGGTGTTATTTTATATATAACAAATTTGAATGATGGTGTTTTTTTATTAGAAATGTTAGTTTGTAAATAGGATTGTAGTGCTAAATGACAGATTAAAATGGGTTTTATAAATTTGATTATATATATTTTAATTTTTAATGTCTTTTGAAACTTTAAAAATAATAAGAATTAATTAAATAAATGATAAAAAAGTTTTCAAAAAGTTATGAGAAAATAATTCTTATAAAAAGAAGTTGTAATATAAAAGAATAAATTGCAGAAAGCAATATAGAAAAAGGGGAAGAGATATGAAAAAAAAGTTTTATTTATGGGTTGGGATTTTTCTTTTGGTTTGTTTGGCGATAGCATGTGGAAAAGAAGAAACGAGGACAGAAACGGTTGATGCTGGAAATTTTGATGTGAATATTTTACGGAATGAATTTTTAAATGGGGTATTTGAAGATGATGTAAATGAGGAGCAGGAGGAAAGTTCTTTAGAAGATTTAGAGGAAGAGAAAAAATTTCAGGAACAGAGTAAATATTATAGAGAACTTTTACAGGAATATGAATATTTTATTTCAAATGATAGTTATATAGATAGAATAGAAGAAAAAAACTTTTATTCTAAACGATATTATGTTATAAGGATTGTGGTTGATTATATTGATTGTCCAAAAGAAAAATACAAGCATAAAGAGGATTATGTGTTTTTTTATGATAAGAATACTGAGGAATTATTTCAGCTTTTCTATTTTAAGGTGGAGGAGCATAAAACTGAGATATCAAATGATTTTAATGACTATTTTCACTATGAATTAGAAGATATTAATTTTGATGGAGAAAAAGATTTAATTATTTCTGTAGGAGAATTTGAGGATGAAGAGTTTTGGGCTTATCTCTGGACAGAAGAAGGTTTTCAATATGAAGAAACATTTGATTTAAAAGGATATTATAGAGTTGAGGAAGAGCGAGTAGTTTGTATTCAAAATGTTCCAGAGGGAACGATAGAGAGTTATTATTGTTATCAGCAAGGGGAGTTCAAAAAATATTATATAATAAAAAAAGTATTTGGAAAAGTAGAGGATAGGAAAGTAGAGGAACTTATTTATAAAGAAACATTAGATTGTTCTCAACCCAAAAGAAAGGTTTGCCAATATCAAAACATTAGGGAATTATTGCAAGAATATGGATATTCTGTAGAAGATGATAGTTTTATTGAGGATATTACGGAATTGGAAACAGATAATTATTATGGCGTTAGAATATGGATTGATTATTTAGAACAACCAAAAAGTTCCTATAAACATAAAGAAGATTATTTTTTTCTCTATGAAAAAGAAAGTAAAGAGTTGTTCCAAATCTTATATTTCAATGTAAAAGATTATCATATAGGAATGGCTTGTGGATTTGAAGAGCATTTTGCAGATATCACTTTTGATGGAAAAGAAGATTTACTGATTTCAATGGGAGGTGGTGCGAGTCAACATTATCAAGCTTATGTTTGGACAGAAGAGGGTTTTCAACATGATGAAACTTTTCGTATAGGAAGCTATAAATTAGATGAGGAAACGAAAACAATTATAGGTTTTGAGAAATCAGGTGCAGCTGGTATTATTTACTCTTACTATCGCTATGAAGAAAATAGATTTATAAGCTATCGCTATGAAAGAACTGAAATAATAGAATATAGAGGACAAGACTATAAAATAATAGAAATAGAAGACGAAGATACAGAAACTATTCTCTATATAAGACCAGATTTCCGAATGGAGGTACAAAGATTAGAGAAAAGGGAGAAGAGATATGGTCAAATGGGTTCTGTCTACGAAATCCGCCTTTATCCTTCCGAAACATCACAAGAAATAATACAGAGTTTTCAAGTAGTAGCAGAAGAAGAATTAAAAGTATCTTTAGAAGACTTAAATCATGATGACTATGTAGATTTGGTTTTATGTTGGAAAGAAGAACAAGATACAAAAAATAAACATTATGATATTTTCTTTTGGAAAGATAATAAATTTGAAACCGAATCTTATATAGAGGATTTTATTTATGGCTATTTAGGGACTTGTGAAGTTTCTTTTTTTCCAGAAAAACTGTATTTGAAAAAAAGATATGATACATATGAAGAGTTAACAGAAGAAACGCTGTTTTATTTTCAGGAAGATGGAGAATATGTACCTATAAGGAGTATTTTTTATAGAAAGGGGAGTTATATACATGTGACGATTATAGATTATTTAGAGGGAGAAGGGAAGATACTATATGATGAGAGAGTAACAGGAGAAGAACTTGAGAATGGAAAAATAAGGGATATCTTTTTAGCAGAGGAATAAGATATTAGACTATAACCAGTTAGAAAGAAATGAACGATTAAAAATGGCTGGATAGACTATATCATATAAATATTGCTTATAAGATCACTTCTTACATCTTACCCCACATTTTCAGCCTCAATTCCAAAGAAAGATATTTTTGAAAATACAAAAGATATTATAGAATCTTTCCATGAAGTCTACATTAAAACAAATATTCCGATCTTAGCAAAAAAAGTAGAAAAACAATTAGTATATTATTTTACGAATATCTTTGAAAAGAAAAGTAACGATATCACTGTCAAGAAAGTAACAGTTTAAGGCGGATATCCCCTAGACAGACCCTTGGAAGACGCTTGCCCGTTAATGAGCGGTTTCGCAAGAAGCGAAACAGCGAATTTAGTGTCCGCTACGTCTGGAACGGAGCGAGAGCGCGTCTGATTAGGGGATATCCGCCTTAAACTGTGGACCACTCACGACCATTCGACCACTCCCAACCATTCACATCTCCCTCCAACCCCTAAAAAGCAAAGTCTGAATAGTAACAATAATCCCACAGAAAACCAAGAAAATTTCTGAGATTTGACTTGACGTATCAGAAAAGAAATGGTAAAATAAAGCATAAACAGACAAAAACCAACACAAACAAAATAAAAACTTAAAAGTTTATAAGGAGGAAGAAAATGGTATCAGAATACGAAATCAAAAAACAAATTTGTGACATTGGAAAGAGAATTTATGACAGAAATATGGTGGCAGCGAACGACGGTAATATTTCCGTGAAATTAAATGACAACGAATTTTTATGCACACCTACAGGCGTGAGCAAAGGATTTATGACACCAGAGTATATCTGTAAAGTGGACAGAGAGGGAAATGTCATTCAAGCGAATGGTGATTTTCGTCCATCTTCTGAGATTAAAATGCATATGAGAGTTTATCAGTGCAGACCAGATGTAGGTTCTGTCGTACATGCTCATCCTACTTTTGCAACAGCATTTGCAATCGCTGGTATTCCTTTGACTGCACCGATTATGCCAGAAGCAGTGATTTCTTTAGGCTGTGTGCCGATCGCAAAATATGGAACACCTTCTACCATGGAGATTCCAGATGCAGTAGAAGAATGGCTTCCTTACTATGATGCAGTATTGTTAGAAAATCATGGCGCTTTGGCTTATAGCGTAGATTTATTATCTGCATATCATAAAATGGAATCCTTAGAGTTTTATGCAGAATTATTATATAAAGCAAGACAATTAGGCGGTCCAAAAGAATTGAGCCAAGAGCAAGTGCAGAAATTATATGAAATCCGCAGAAAATTTGGTTTACCGGGAAGACATCCAGCAGATATGTGCTTGAATGAAAAAGAAGGAAAGCCTAGCTGTCATTCTTGTGGCGGAAATTGCGGCGGTTCTTCTGCTAATACCGATGCAGTTATCGCAGAAATCACAAAGAGAGTGATGGAACAGTTGAAATTAAAATAAAGATCTTCGGAAAGTGTGAAGATGATGAATGATAAAGAACGAGAAATACAAGAAATCGTTTCTTCTGTTATGGAAAAGGTGACAGGCACGATCAGTATCAGCATTTCTTTAGAGCAGGCGAAGAAATTAATCGAAAAAGTAGAAGATAGAGCGAAAGAGATGGGAGTAAATGCGGTAATTGCAGTGACCAATGCCGCTGCCCACCCTGTAGCTGTCCATTGTATGGATAATTCTTACATAGCTAGTTATGATGTCGCTCTTCAGAAGGCATATACGGTAGTAGCACTTAAAATGTCCACCATGAAACTCAAACAGCTCAGCCAGCCGGGCGGTTCTCTCTATGGAATCCAACATACGAATCAGGGAAAAATTGTGATTTTCGGAGGCGGAGAACCTTTGATAGTGCATGGAAGGCTGATAGGCGGGCTTGGCGTGAGCGGTGGAACAGAAGAACAAGATTCTGCTCTTTCCGAATATGGAAGGAAATTAGCAGAAGAGTGGTTTTGAACTATGTTATCGGTTTAGTATTTTGTGAAAAAGTTAAGGAATAGATAGAAGGGAGAAACAAAATATGGATATGAATTCTGTAAATATCGAGGCGATTGTAAAACAAGTGCTTCAAGATATGACAGGACAGACTGCACAAAAACAGAACAGTACAACCTCTTCTTTTTCATCTGCTGCTTCTGTTCCAAAGACAGCTAGAGTGGCGATGATGACAGAGTTAGGAAAGATAGAACTAAAAGAATATCCTATTCCAGAGATCGGAGATGGCGATATTTTAGTGAAAGTGGAAGGATGCGGAATCTGCGGTACAGATGCCCATGAATATAAAAAAGACCCATTCAGCTTGATCCCAGTGGTGTTAGGACATGAAGGCACAGGAGAGATCGTGAAGATAGGAAAGAATGTAAAGAAAGACAGTGCTGGAAAGGATTTAAAGCTAGGGGATAAAGTAGTAACTTGTATGATATTTAAAGACAATCCAGATATCACCATGTTTGATTTAAACAAACAAAATGTGGGCGGTGCGGACGTTTATGGTTTGCTGCCAGATGATGAGAAACATTTTAATGGATGGTTTTCTGACTATATCTTGATTCGAGAAGGTTCTACCGTATTTAATGTGAGTGATCTGGATTTGGATTCTAGAATCTTAATTGAGCCATGTGCCGTACTCATTCATGCAGTAGAGAGAGCGAAAACTACAGGAATTTTAAGATTTAACAGCAGAGTGGCAGTACAAGGCTGCGGACCGATTGGTCTAATCTGTATCGCTGTGCTCAGAACTATGGGAATTGAACATATTGTAGCAGTAGACGGAGAACAAAAGAGATTGGACTTCGCAAAACAGATGGGAGCTACAGAAACAGTGAATTTTAAAGAATATAAAGGCATCGAAGCTTTAGCAAAAGCAGTGGAAGAAAGCTTCGGCGGACATTTGGCAGATTTCGCTTTTCAGTGTACGGGTTCTCCTGTGGGACATAGCAATATTTATAAATTCATTCGCAACGGCGGCGGACTCTGTGAATTGGGATTCTTTATCAATGGAGGAGATGCTACGATCAATCCTCATTTTGACATATGTTCAAAAGAGATTACAACTGTGGGTTCTTGGGTTTATACCTTGAGAGATTATGCGACTACATTTGATTTCTTAAAGAGAGCAAAAGCGATTGGACTTCCGATGGAGAAGTTAATCACACATAAATTCCCATTAGAGCAGATAAATGAAGGATTTGTTACAAATCTTAAGATGGAAGGCTTAAAAATAGCGATTGTAAATAAATAAGCAGAAAGATAGGTTGAATTATGGCAAAAGCAGTGGGAATTATTGAAGTATTCGGTTTAACAGCGGCATTTGTAGCGGCAGATGCAGGCTGCAAAGCGGCGAATGTTACACTGGAACGGTTTGATAAGAATAAACCTGCTAAAGCGGAAACTTTACCAGTTCCTTTATTAGTGACCGTAAAATTCAGAGGAAGTATACCTGATGTGCAGGCGGCTGTAGAGGCAGCAAAGGAAGCGGCAAAGACCATAACAGATGTCGTATCCGAATATATCATTCCGAATCCAGAAGAAGGAACGGAAAAAATGCTGCATTTGAGTGGATTAGATAAAAGCTGAAACTAGAAAATAAAAGGGAAAAATGAGACAAGTTTGTGTTTGCGCTGCTACCACAAACTTGAAATAGAGAAAAGCGGCGCAGAAATGAGGTAAAAAATGGCACAAGAAGCATTAGGAATGATAGAAACAAGAGGCTTAGTAGCAGCGATAGAAGCAGCAGATGCGATGGTGAAATCTGCAGAAGTGACTTTAGTAGGGACAGAAAAGATAGGTTCTGGATTGGTAAGTGTTATGGTGCGCGGTGATGTGGGAGCAGTAAAAGCAGCTACAGAAGCTGGTGCTAGTGCGGCTACAAAATTAGGAGAATTAGTGGCTGTTCATGTGATTCCAAGACCACATGTAGATGTGGAGAAAATCCTTCCTACTATAAAATAAATAAAACAGGCAGTTAATGTCAGGGTACTTTGAAGTCTGGTTCATTAGGAAAGGAAAGAACCTATGAAATCATTGGGATTTATTGAAATTCCCACCGTGGCAGCAGCTATTTATGCGCTGGATACTATGTGCAAAACAGCGGAGGTAGAATTTGTCACATGGGAGAGGAAGATGGGAGGAAGGCTAGTCACAGTGATTGTGCAAGGAGATGTGGCAGCAGTGACACAAGCAGTAGAAGCGGCAGCGAAAAATGCTATCAAACCTTTAGCGGCACATGCTGTAATAGCCAATCCACATGAAGAAATATGGCGTATGATCGCGATCAGTCAGGAAAAATTGAAAGAATCTCCTGCCATTTAAGACAGAAGGCAAGAGGAAAAAATGCTCGAATAAGTTTCATGGCAGAGCTGGGCAAAGTGAAATATTAGGAGGAAAGACAGATGAAGGGTATCAAGTCTGTTGTTATGGCTGAAAATAGAAAAGCGAAAATGGTCATTTTACGGGACGAAAAAAAGCGTCCTGCTGATATTTTAAAGAATTATTTAAAGAAAATAACAGGAGCAGAATTTTCTATTTGTACAGTAAAAAGTATAACGCCAGCGATTATATTAAAAACAAAAGATCATGGAATAGATGGCTTCTCCTATTATATTGAGAATGAAAATATTGTGATAGAAGCAAAAACAGAAGAAGTGATGGTATTTGCGGTATATGATTTTCTAGAAAGAGTCATAGGATGCCGTTATTATACACCAGATTGTGAAAAAATACCATTTGATGCCAATTTAGAGGTGTGCTTTGAAGACTATTCCTATACACCTCCCTTACAATTTCGTGAAATTTTATATTATGATTATAAAGATCCAGAGTTTTGTGAAAAGCATAAGATGAGTTCGCCAGAATATAAAAAAGAAGTATGGGGCTTTTTTTGCCATTCCTTTAAGGAGTTATGTCCAGCAGATGTCTATTATGAAAAACATCCAGAATACTTTTCTCTCAGAAATGGAGAGAGAGTCAGGGAAGATGGTCAATTATGCTTATCCAATCCAGAAGTATTAAAGGTCGTTGTAGAAAATCTAAAAAAAGAGATTAAGAAAAAGCCAAAGGCACTTTATTGGTCAGTGAGCCAAAATGATAATAATGTATATTGTCAGTGTGAAGCTTGTAAAGCGCAAGATGAGATAGATGAATCTCCTATGGGGTCTGTATTAAATTTCGTGAATCAGGTAGCAGAGCAGTTCCCAGATAAAATAATATCCACATTAGCATATTGGTATACTAGAAAAGTACCTAAAATCACACGCCCCAGAGAAAATGTTCATATTTTATTGTGTAATATTGAGGCGAATCGGGGAGCACCGATTGAAATAGACGAGAGGTCAAAAGAGAGCAAAGAGGAATTGCTCGCTTGGAAGGAAATTTGTAAAAATGTATTTTTATGGGATTATTGTATCCAATTTCGTAACCTTGTGAGTCCATTTCCGAATCTGGAAGTTTTAGCGCCGAATATCCGATTTTTTGTGGAGAATAATGTGACATCACTATTTTCTCAATGCAATCGGGAAATCGGCGGGGAATTTTATGAACTGAGAGGATATCTTTTAGCAAAACTTATGTGGAATCCGAAGTTGGAGTATGAAGATATTTTAAATGACTTTTTGACAGGGTATTATCATCAGGCAGCTCCTTATATAAAAACTTATATAGAAACGATTCATAGAGAGAATACAGAAAAAAAATTAAATATATTTGGTGGACCAGAAGATGGAAGAAATTCTTATCTTTCCGCTGAAAATTATAAGAAATATGAACAATTATTTGAACAGGCGTTAGAGGCTGTAAAAGAAGATGAAGATGCTATGTATCGAGTCTATACAGCGAGGCTTCCGCTGCTATATGCAGGTATCATGTTAAAATACGGAACAAAACAAGAGCAGACAGAAAGAATAGGGGCTTTTATCGATCAAGCGCGTAGAATAGGTTTAGAAAAGGTGGAAGAATGGAAGATCACCACGGATAAATTTATCGCGGATTCTGTGGCAGCTTTGCATAGAATGTAAAGCATGTTATAAGGCAGCAGGGTTTTATAATTGATGATAAAAGAAGCTAAATAGATAACACAAATTGAATTATATTTTAAGTAGGTGATTGCGGAAGTGAAAAGGGGACGCTGCGGCAAGGAAGTATTCCAACGAAGCCGCGCTTTCGCTCCGTTCCAGACGTAATGGTACTAAATTCG
>CANRVK010000134.1 GCA_947643285.1 uncultured Eubacteriaceae bacterium | reverse complement strand
TTGCGGGTTTGCTTATTAAGTGCCGACGTCTTCCAAGGGGCTTCTTTTGGAATACGTCCTTGCCTCCGCTAGATGGTTGGCTGTTCTACTTTTGGAAAGGGGAAGGTTACGGTTTATAGTTGGAAAATGGAATGTTATAGTTGGAAAGGCGGATGTTATGATAGCTTATGGAATCTCAGGGGGGATATGTAGAAATAACTTTTAAAGAGGGCAGTATTTCTATGGGATTTAGGGTTTGGTAATTAGCTAATAAAAGAGAGAGGAGAAAGACAAATGAAAATAGCGGTAGCAGGAACAGGCTATGTTGGATTGGTCACAGGAGTGTGTTTGGCAGAACATGGACATGATGTTACTTGTGTAGATGTAGAGAAAGAAAAAGTGGAGAAGATGAAAAAAGGCATCTCTCCTATTTTTGAGCCAGAATTAGAAGATTTAATGAAAAAAAATAGGGAAAGATTGCATTTTACTATAGATTATCAAAAGGCTTATCAGAATGCAGAAGTCATTTTTATTGCGGTAGGAACACCGGAGAAGAGTGATGGTTCTGCGAATTTGTGTTATGTTTTTAAAGTAGCAGAAGAAATAGCGGAAAGTGTAGAAAGAGATTGTGTGATTGTAGTAAAGTCTACTGTGCCGATTGGGACAAATGATAAGATAGAGGCATTAATAAAGGCTAATTTAAAAAGGAATGTGAAAGTAGCTGTGGTATCGAATCCGGAATTTTTAGCACAGGGTTCAGCAGTGAGAGATACGCTACATGCTTCTCGAATCGTGATTGGAACAGAAGAAAACGAAGCTGGAACTATTTTAAAAGAAGTATATAAAGATTTTGATGCCCCTATTTTGATCACAAACCGCAAGAGCGCGGAGATGATCAAATATGCTTCTAATGATTTTTTGGCGCTGAAAGTTTCGTATATTAATGAAATCGCTAATCTCTGCGAGATCGTGGGAGCAGATATTGAAGATGTGGCAAAAGGAATGGGATATGATTCTAGAATAGGAAATAAATTTTTGCAGGCAGGGATAGGATATGGAGGGTCTTGTTTTCCAAAGGATACCAAGGCTTTACATTGGCTTGCCAATTTTAATGATTATGAGTTAAAAACGATTAAGGCAGCGATAGAAACAAATGAAAATCAGAAATATAAATTAATTAAAAAAGCTCATAAATATTATGAGGATTTTAAAGGGCTTACAGTAGCTGTATTGGGATTGACATTTAAGCCAGAAACAGATGATTTAAGAGAAGCCCCTTCTTTAGTGAGTATCCCTCTTTTATTAGAAGATGGATGTAAAATAAAGGCATGGGATGCGGTTGGAATAAAAAATTATCAGAAAATTTATCCTACACAGTTAGAGTATTGTAATACGATTGAGGAAACATTGAGAGGAGCAGATTTTTGTCTGATATTTACAGAGTGGGCAGAGATCAAAAATCTGCCTGTGGAAGTATTTGAAAAAGAGATGCGTCATGCAGTGATTATAGATGGAAGAAATTGTTATTCTTTAAGTGAGTTTGAGGGACATCAAGTGATTTATGACAGCATAGGGAGAAAAACCATAGATTATCGAAAAGAAGAGGCAGAGGGGTCACGCTGAATGAAAGAGCATCCCTAGTCGGTCACGCTTTCACTCCGTGTAAGACTACGCGACACTAAATTCGGCATTCTGTTTTTTTCGGAACAGCTCATTAACAGGTAAGCATCTTCCAAGGGTCTGCCTAGGGATGCTCTTTCGTTCAGCGTTACTTTCTTGACAGTGATAAAGTCAATAAGTTTCCGTTGTTTTTCATAGGAAAGAGAAGCTGCTTTGTGGAAGAGGTAAGAAACTAGCGTAAGAGGAGGAATGATTCCAAAAGAAGCCCCTTGGAAGACGTCGGCACTTAATGAGCGGTGCGGTGACGCGCCGAGAATTTAGTGTTCGCTACGTCTGGAACGGAGCGAGAGCGCGGCTTCGTTGGAACATTCCTCCTCTTATGCGGAACTTTGTTTCTTTTGTGAACTTTGATAAGATAGAAATAAGATTTATTGCTTGAATGGGGTAGGATAAATAGATTGAACTATAATTTAAAAGGAGATGTCGATGAAGTTAGCAGAAAAGTTGACAGCAAAGACTTTTATGAAAGGGATAAAGACTCTAGTGGAAGATGGACCAAAAGTCTTTGTAAAAAAGTTAAAGGCTAGATTAAGACCAGCTATAGATTATGAAAAATGGAGAAAAGAACAAGCCCCTTCTTTAGAGGAATTAGAAAGGCAAAAGGCAGATGAATGGAAAGAGATGCCGCTTTTTAGTATTGTAGTTCCTGTTTTTCAGACTCCAGAGAGGTTTTTGGTTGCCATGTTAGATTCTGTCATAGGTCAGACTTATAAGAACTGGGAATTATGTATTTATGATGGGGGCGATAAAAATACAGAGAGTGGAAAAAGGACAGAGGAAATTATCCAGAGATATCAAAAGAGTTGTTCTAATATTTTTTATCAGAGAGGCTCTGAAAATTTGGGAATTTCTGGGAATACAAATGAAGCGCTCAAAATGGCAAAGGGAGATTATATTGCCTTTATGGATCATGATGATATGCTGACTTTGAATGCACTTTATGAAATCGCTCATGTGATAAAAGAAAAAGGAGATATGGATCTGATTTATAGTGATGAGGATAAGATGGATATGGAAGGGAAAACGTTTTTTATGCCTCATTTTAAACCAGATTTTAATCTTGATTTATTGAGAAGTGTCAATTATATCTGCCATCTTTTGGTTGTGAAAAGGACATTGATAGAAGAGGTGGGAGGTTTTCAGAAGGAGTTTAATGGAGCACAGGATCATGATTTTATTTTGCGGTGTATAGAAAAAACGTCTAAAATTTACCATATACCAAAGGTATTATATCACTGGAGGGCACATAGAGATTCTACCTCTGAAAATCCAGAGAGTAAGAGATATGCTTATGAAGCTGGGATTGCAGCTATAAAACAGCATTATCAGAGGTTGAAGATTCCAGCAGATGTGACATATGGAGTTTCTCTTGGCATCTATCGGACGATTTATAGATGGGAAGAAACACCACTGATATCTATTTTGATTCCCAATAAAGATCATAAGGACGATTTAGAAAAATGTTTAAAGAGCATAGAAGAACAGAGATATACTCAGTATGAGATTATTATTATTGAGAATAATAGTACCAATCCAGAAACTTTTCGTTATTATGAAAAACTGAAAGTTGAGAAAAAAAATATTCAGGTAGTAATATGGGAACAAAAAGAATTTAATTATTCTAAGCTCAATAATTTTGGAGCGAATTATGCAAAAGGAGAGTATTTTTTACTTCTCAATAATGATACACAGATGATAGAAAATACTTGTTTAGAAGAACTTCTCGGTTTTGCGATGAGGGAAGAGGTAGGAATTGTAGGGGCAAGACTTTTTTATGAAGATGATACGATACAACATGCAGGAGTTGTAGTGGGATTTGGAGGAATCGCGGGGCACGCATTTATCAACCAAAGAAGAGAAGAATATGGATATTTTGCGAGAGCGATTTGCCAACAAGACTACAGCGCAGTGACAGCCGCCTGTATGATGACAAAAGCAGAAATTTTTCGTGAGGTAGGAGGGTTTACAGAAGAACTGTCGGTGGCGTTCAATGATATTGATTATTGTTTAAAAGTGAGGCGATTAGGAAAATTAGTGGTATATAATCCTTATGCACAATTATACCATTATGAATCGAAATCCAGAGGAGCAGAAAATACACCTCAAAAACGAAAGAGATTTCATCAGGAAATCATGATATTTTATCAGAGATGGAAAGAGTTATTAGAACAAGGAGACCCTTATTACAATCCCAATCTGACTTTGGATAGAGCGGATTTTTCGTTAAAAACTAGAAAGGAATTTTTAAGATCGAATCATTATTATATCGATCAGGTCAGAGAGGAATTAGAAAAGGAGAGAGAAATTTGAAAAAGATAACAGTTGTTATTCCAAATTATAATGGAAAACATTTTTTGAATCCATGTCTTTCTTCCCTACAAAAGCAGAGCATGAAAGAGTTTGATACGATAGTGGTCGATAATGGTTCAACAGATGGAAGTGTGGAGTTATTAGAAAAAGAATATCCTTGGGTGGAAGTGATAAAGAGGGATAAAAATTATGGATTTTGTAATGCGGTGAATGTTGGAATTAAGAGATCTAAAACACCTTATGTTCTGCTTCTCAATAATGATACAAAAGTAGAAAAAGAGTTTGTGAAAGAACTCATGCTGGAAATGGAGAAAAGTCCTAAGATATTCTCTTGCAGCAGTAAAATGCTCCATTTTACATATCATGACCGAATGGACGACGCGGGAGATATGTATTGTATCGTTGGCTGGCAATTTCAAAGGGGGGTGGCGAGATTAGAAAAAAATTTTCAAAAAACAGTAGATGTATTTTCTTCTTGTGCTGGAGCTGCGTTATATAGGAAGGAAGTTTTTGAAAAGATAGGATATTTTGACGAAGGACATTTCGCATATTTAGAGGATATGGATATTGGGTATAGGGCTAGAATCTATGGATATCGAAATGTATTTTGTCCAAAAGCTAGGGTTTATCATGTGGGGAGCGGGACAACAGGTGCGAAGTATAGTGAATTTAAGGTGAAATTATCCGCGCGCAATACGGTATATTTGAATTATAAAAATATGCCAGTTGTGCAGCTTGTGATGAACTTTGTTCCGCTCTGTATAGGGTATATTATAAAATGGGTATTTTTTATAAGAAAAGGATATGGAAAGGTGTATTTAGAAGGAGTTATAGAGGGGATAAGAACGAGAAAAAATTGTAAAAGAGTTCTGTTTCAATGGAGGAATTTTTTTCATTATGTGAAAATAGAATGGGAACTCTTTTTGAATTTTTTTCTTTATATTTATGAATTTTTTATGCGTAGGGTAGAGAGGTAGTGTTGAATCAAAGGTTCGCACAGGGAAGACACTATTCCAACGAAGCCGCGCTCTCGCTCCGTTCCAGACGTAGCGGACACTAAATTCGCCGTTCCGCTTCCCCGCGGAACTGCTCATTAAGTGCCGACGTCTTCCAAGGGGCTTCTTTCGGAATAGTGTCTTCCCTGTGCTAGTTTGTCGGCATAGGCTAGTTGTGGGTATGAAGGTTATAGTTTAATGGCTTTGTGAAAAGAAATTATTGTTTATGATGCAGAATAAATGGTGTATGAAATATACTCAGAAAAAGTAATGTTGTGAGTTTAGAAACTTTATATAGTAGGTGAATAAAGAGATATACCTGTAAAAATAAGGATATCTTTTCAGATGGAAACTTAAATATTAAACTTGTTAAATAGGTGGGTTAGTACCTTAAAAGTCTATTATTTTTAGGTGATGAGTAGTTCATAGACAAGTAGGCACTAGACAAACAAATATTATTATATTTTATGGGATAATTTATCATAAAAGAATAAGTGTTAAAGAAACACTACTATGTTTGGAAAAATTGGATTATGATGAAAAAGTAGCTTCAGGGAGGCAGTATTCCGAAAGAAGCCCCTTGGAAGACGTTGGTACTTAATGAGCAGTTCCGCGGGGAAGCGGGGCTGCGAATTTAGTACCGCTACGTCTGGAACGGAGCGGGAGCGCGGCTTCGCCTAAATACTGCCTCCCTGAAGCGGAAAGAAAAACAAAAACAAAAATTGATTAAGTGTGAATGGAAATTAACTTTTTACGAAAAATTAAGAAAAATGTTTTAGTTTTTTCGTTGTACTTTTTTTTAGAAAGTTGTATGATAATACCGAAAAAAGGGAAAGGAACGCGGTGATAGGAGTTGATAAAGGACAATCAAAAGTTTTTCAATAGATTCCATGTTGTGATGGATGCTAGTATTATTATAATTGCATATATCTTAGCATATTATGTGAGATTAGAATCACATATTTTTCCCGTTGACCCTTTAGCTGGTCGGTTGAGTTGGCAGATTTATATGACGCCGCTTATTTTTATTGTGCCGGGGTATTTAATTTTATATGCTGTTTTCCATCTCTATACTCCCAAAAGGGTACAAGGACGTAGGTTGGAATTTTCTAATATCATAAAGGCAAATAGTGTGGGATTTCTTGTATTTATCATGATTTTATATATGATAGAGATCCTTGATTTCTCCAGACAGATGATTATGATATTTTATGTTTTCAATATTTTATTAGAAACATTAGGAAGAAATGCTATCCGTTATATTTTACATTCTATGCGGGAAAGGGGATTTAATTTAAAACATATTTTGTTGGTGGGATATAGTAGGGCGGCTGAAGCTTATATTGATCGCATTAATGCAAATCCTCAGTGGGGGTATATTGTCAGGGGGATTTTAGATGATAAAGTGCCTGCTGGGACGGTTTATAAGGGAGTAAAAGTGATAGGGAGAATTGACAATTTGATGATCATTTTGCCAGAGAATAGATTAGATGAGATTGCGATTACTTTAAGTCTTACAGAGTATGCCAGATTGGAAGAAATTGTAAATATGTGTGAGAAATCAGGTGTGCATACGAAGTTTATCCCAGACTATAATCATATGATACCGACAAAGCCTTATACAGAAGATCTGTTAGGGCTGCCGATTATTAATATACGAAATGTGCCATTGACCAATACGGTGAATATTGTGATAAAGAGAATTATGGACGTGATAGGGGCTGTATGTGCGATTATTTTATTTTCTCCTATTATGCTTTTTGTGGCGATTTTGATTAAGGTTACTTCACCCGGACCTATTATTTATTCTCAAGAGAGGGTAGGACTTCACAGTAAAACTTTTCGTATGTATAAATTTCGTTCTATGGAGGTGAAGGAAGAGAAAAATGGGTGGACGAAAAAAAATGATCCCCGTGTGACTCCTATAGGAAAAATAATCCGAAAACTCAGTATTGATGAGCTGCCGCAGCTTTATAATGTATTGATCGGAAATATGAGCTTGGTTGGACCTAGACCAGAAAGACCTTTTTTTGTAGAAAAATTTCGGGAAGAGATTCCAAGGTATATGGTCAAGCATCAGGTTAGACCGGGAATGACAGGATGGGCACAGGTAAAAGGATATCGAGGTGATACTTCGATTCGCAAGAGAATTGATTGTGATTTATATTATATAGAAAATTGGAGTATTGGATTGGATATAAAGATTTTATTTTTAACAGTATTTAAAGGGTTTATTAATCGCAATGCTTATTAGAGTGAATATGATAAGGGGCAAGACTTCATAAAGAAAGGTAAAATATCAGTATTAAGAAAGGAGAAGCTGCTAAAGGATAGAGGATATTGTTATTTTAGATGATAGAAGTAAAGGAAAAGGATAATTTTGGCAGCAGAGAGTGAAAAAAAAGATGGCGGAGAAAGAATTACAGCAGGGAAAAAAACAAAGACAAAAGGCGAAAAAGAGAAGAAAAAGGAAAAAAATTTTACTGATTTTTGAAGGAGTATTCCTCATCTTGTTATGTGTTGGTGTTTATGTAGCTTTAAAATGGGATAGATTAGATTATACTCCTATCTCAGAAAAAGAGATTACGATAAATGAAAAAGTAAAAGATAATAAGAATTTAAAAGAATATACAAATATTGCTTTGTTTGGAATCGATTCTAGAGATGAGAGTTTGGGAAGTGGAAATAGAAGTGATACTATGATGATAGCTAGTATTAATAATAAAACATATGATGTGAAATTAGTATCTGTTTATCGAGATTCGTATTTGTTGATTCCGAGGGAGAATGATATTTCTTATGATAAGGCGAATTTAGCGTATTCTTATGGCGGACCTAAGATGGCGATTAATTTAATGAATACGAATTTAGATCTGGATATTACAGATTATGTTGCGGTAAATTTCAGTGCGTTAATTGATACCATAGATTTGCTGGGTGGCATTGATGTGGAAATTAATGAGTATGAGAGGGAATATATTAATGGTTATATGACAGAAACCAGTAAGATAACAGGAAAGGAGATTGTTCCTTTGTATGAATCTGGGCAGGTACATCTAAATGGAATACAAGCTACAGCATATTGCCGTATCCGTCAGACAGCGGGAGATGATTATAGGCGTACAGAAAGACAGAGATTAGTGATACAGAAGATAGCGGAAAAAGTGAAAAAAACGGATATCGGTACATTAAATAAGATTATTGATCAGGTACTTCCTAATGTTTCTACAAGCTTAGAGCCAAAAGAGATAGCAGGAATGGCGTTGAATGCATCGAAATATAATTTAGCGGCTAATTCGGGGTTTCCATTTGAAAAACAGGGAAAAGATATGGGAAGAAAAGGTGATTGTGTAATTCCTATTAATTTAGAAGCGAATGTGATTGCATTACATGAATATTTGTTTGGGGATACTGAGTATCAGGTGTCTGAGAAAGTGAAGGAAATCAGTGAAAAGGTGAAAGAAGATTCGGGGATAAAGGGGGAAGATGTGAGTATTTCGTTTGGGGAAGAGTGAGATTAGGATAAAAGGGGCGCTACGGCAAGGAAGTATTCCAGCGAAGCCGCGCTTTCGCTCCGTGTAAGACTACGCGGTACTAAATTCGCTGTTTCGCTTCCCTAGAAACTGCTTATTAAGTACCGACGTCTTCCAAGGGGCTTCTTATGGAATACTTCCTTGCC
>CANRVK010000133.1 GCA_947643285.1 uncultured Eubacteriaceae bacterium | reverse complement strand
CTTCTAAATTCTTATA
This sequence comes from uncultured Eubacteriaceae bacterium, assembly GCA_947643285.1. GTDB lineage: Bacteria > Bacillota > Clostridia > Lachnospirales > Lachnospiraceae > MGBC136627. The sequence goes on along the minus strand of CANRVK010000133.1, from coordinate 8,630 downwards.
ACGTTCTATTTCATAATCAATAAGATCTTTTATATATTTATAACTAATCCTTTTTTGTTCTATGGTTTCTTTCCATACACAATCTTTCGATATAGGATAACTAAATTCACCACTTCTAATACTAGACACAGTTAATATTCCATCTGTTAATTCAAATTTAATAAACTCAGGAGCAAATATTATATAATGGATAGCTATATTAGACTGTGCAAATTCACCATTTATATTATCCAAAACATATCTACCATCTTCTTCAAATTGATACCAGTTTCCATTTGTCCCCTTAATCTGACAACCTCTTTTCATATCTCCGTTTACACCAAAATAGTACCAATTTCCCTTTCCTATTTCAAGTAAACCTGTTTTCATTTCCCCACTTACCTTATCCATATAATATTTTTTGCCGTTATCTTGCACCCATCCTGTCTTCATTTCTCCAGAAGCGTCTAAATAATACCATTTTCCGTTCTCTTGAAACCATCCCGTTCTCATATACCCTTGTTTATCAAAGGCATACCATTTTCCATCTATCTTCTCCCATCTATTCGAGGCATATGTACCATTTGTATACTCATACCACCAACCCTTAGAATCTTGTTTCCACCCTTTTGCATGAACTGGAATGGTCATGAATGTTAATAAGGCTATCATAGTAATCAAAATCTTTGACTTCTTCATAGCAAGAATCTCCTTAAAATTATATTACTAAAAAAACAGTTTCCCACCTATTGATTATTTCTAATCTCAATGTACCAAAACATAACATTTTATATTTGCTTATTTATAGATTTTAATACTAACTCCACATTATTTCTTATATTCATGTTTTTTCTTATTGAGCTATATATGCTTCATAAGCGGCATCTATACTTCTATATGTATCTTCATATTCCAATGATATTTCTGTAAGAGTACCAAAACTATTATTATAATCATCATATATTGCTTTTGATGTGTTTGATCGAGTAGCTATACTATAAACATTATTTCTTCTAGAAGATGAACCTATTGAACTAAAACCCCAACTACTCTCATGATCAACTTTGGAAAAACCTTTTTCATTTTCATTCTGAAATGATACGACATTCCCTCCTTTAAGATAATACAAATGATAATCATATAAATAGCGCCACCAATTTTTAACCTTACTCTCATGCTTCCCATCATGCGTCAAAATTTCAACTGTAGTACCATTTGTGCAAATACATTCTGGAATATCATCGTCATTTAAGCATATAAAAATATAACTATCTGCTTCAAATTTCCGTTTATATGCCTTATACGCTTCAACTACCTCTCTTATAACAGCAGTATCTTTCGTATTCGTAGCTTGAGTTTGCTTTGTAATCCATGCCCCATCTGCACCAACAGTATAGCCGTCTGGCGTTGTAGTATTCGTTAGCATATGCCCATCTGCACCCATATAATACCATAATTTACTATTTGGTGACTGATGCCATGTATTTGTTAACATATAGCCATCTGCACCCATATAATACCATAATCCACTATCTGGTGACTGATACCATGTATTCACTAAATATGTTCCATCTTCATTTCCAACCCACCAACCCTTAGAATCCTGTTTCCAACTTGCTGCACTCGCTGTTTCCACAGAAATCATTGTCATGGCAATTGTTGCTATGCAAGCAGTTATTATTTTAATATATTTTTTCATATTGTCCTCTTTCTGCAGATCCCTCTGCTCTTTTTTCTAATCTGTTACATATTGTACCTTATCATTCTCTCTGACTGTATAATACAATAATTCTGCAATTTCACTATAAATGAAATAAATAGATAATCTTTTTATCCCTTACAAACAAAAAACGATAAATTTCTCTTTTCTCTAGTATCATTTCCCTCCTTCTCACTTTTTTATCCGGTCAAATCAAAAGAAAAAGAACTGCCTTTCTTTGCATAACAAATGAATCGCAGTTCTTTTCAACTCCGATTTCCCACTTAGAATACCCAGTGACAGTAGGATATTGTCACTGCCACATAGGTACTCAGGTGAGAAACCAAGAACGAGGTGCAAGTATGACTTTCCACACTTTACACCTCGTTAATTTTATCTTAAGGCTAATACATTATCTGCAAAATAACACAAAAAAGCATTGTAAATTTCTTTCATTTCCGTTATAATAAATAGTGTGTATCGCAGATTTGTTCTGTATTTGTGTGGTAGACTGATTACCATCCTTGCCACAAGAGGCGGCAACCTCTTGTGGTGGTACACCTTTTACGTCCTTGAATTCTCAAAATCTATTATATCATATTTTGACCAATAATCAAGTATCAAATTAATTCTTTTCCCTTTCCGACTCACTTCTCCTTTATTACTCCTATCAATTTGGTATATCACTTTCCTCCTCAGAAGAATCTTCTATCCTTTTTACAGCATCCTCCTGACTCATTTCATGTTCTTTCGAGCTTTCAGAAAACTTTGAAAAGAGATACCCCGATAACTCCCTTAACCGAGTATCAACATTTCCCAATTTCACATTTCCACTTCCTGATGCTTCCTGATATGCCTTTGTACAATCTTTCTGGAAAAAATCTATTACACAAGTTCGATAAAACTCAGCAGGAATTCCTTTCTGAATAGCTTCAAACCCCACATACATAACAATAGGAGCATTATTCTTTCGTAAAAATTTATATTCCTCCAAACCAAAAGCTTCATCCAAATACGAAACAAGCAACTCTAATGTTTTTCTTTTTTCATCCGAATACTTCTTTCTTATTTCTTCTGCAAATCGTACACATTCTGCCGCACTCACAGATATTTTGATTTTAAAATTATGGTAATACCGATCTTCTAACAACATCACCGCAGTCAATAAAATCAGAAAATCATCTTCCTTCCGAATTTGCGATAACGTCAGGTTTAAGGACTTTTGAAAGAAATCATGAGAAACAAGGGATTGAAAAAAAGCTGCAAGAGATACCCCTAATTTTGGTCTGGCTAACTGCACCTTAGATAAAGGAGTACCAGAATTCAATCTGGTAAATGTCTCCTCTATCTCCTCTGGCGTACAATCTTCTAACTGATAGCTGGTAAAACGATACCCCAAAATGGCTGCTTTTACTTCTTCGTCCAATTCAGAAAATTTTTTTAATGCAATCGAATAATTTACATCATCGATCACAGCATCTGGTGTTTTTGGGTGCAGGCAAAATTCATCCTGACAAAAACGAAATACTGTACTAATCCGCTGCAAACCATCCAAAACAAAAAGAACACTCTCTCCATTTTTTTGTTCTTTCCCAAAATACAAATTTGGAATGATATAGTCAGATAACATCGAGTGAATCAGCAAACTCTGTTGTAAAAGATTCCATTGTTCCGTAGCACGTTGAACTGGAGTCTGTAACTCCAAACTGCCACTCTTATAATACTTTAGCAAAGTTTTTACACCAACTGGTAAAGAACTTTTCTTCATATACCATCTGCCTCCTCGAAAAAATACAAAAAATTACTCCTCCCTATCTTCCAAACAATCCAAATCATCGGATTCGAGCGTTTCTTCTTGTGTTGCAACCCAATTTCCAACATTCTCTCCCATTAAGCCACCTAAAGGAAAACAAGGATTATTCCTAAAAAACGTATTTTCCACATAATGTGCCTGTCTATCATGGATACAAAAATAAGGGGATTGTTCCTCTCCAAGTAAAATCTCTTTCTCTTTCGTTATCTTACAACCCAAAGCCATAAAATCCGCATATCCCTGTACCAGTATATTCTGTTGTATCTCCCTGACCTGACTAGGCAAAAGATTACCAATGGTAAAACAACAATTCATACCCCCTCTTACTACAAGAGTATTCGCTTTGGAATATTCCTTTGCTATCTCAAGACTTCTCCTCTTTTTCCCATTCCAGACTTCTATCCGCTCCATACAAGAAAAAACCCGATCTGCCAAATCTAAAATGCCATCCGGACGCAAAATTCTAATATTCATCCTTCCTTCACCTCCATCCTTTTTTTGATACGAATGCCATAAAAGCAATCACTACAAAGAGAATAAAAGCCTTCCTCATCGACTTTTATTTCTTGTGCTGTTATTCATCACTCTATCGGAACAATTTGTCAAGTTATTTTTTTGATACCCCTAATATATAGTCAAAATATACTTTATCACATAGAATTTGCCCCTCTCCATTCTCCTCCTTCACTCCTACTCCCTCAAGCAATATGGCTTCTCTTATTTCCTATTCATCCGAAAATCCATTTTTTAATCTCAGGTGTATCTGTTAAATTAAACGATAATATTTTGCTATGTCTTTTTGATGTTGCAAAATATACTTCTTCTGATATTCATTCATCTGATCTGTCGAAATCAATCCCATCTTCCATAGCATAAACGCATAACCTGTTTTTGACATATCTAACATGGGATTATATCGAAACTCTCCATAAAAATATGTTTCTACTTCTTCTATCGCTTGGTACATCTCCTTTTCTGTGAAAAACGCAGGACTTATAAGAGTATATCCATTCTTCTGGCATTTTACTTGATACTGCTTCTTTTTATACTCTTCTAATACATCCTTACTCTTTGGATGTATCATTAAAGAAAAGGAATTTTCTGACTTACTTATGGTAGAACGAAAAATTTTATTATACTGATTCTCAACTGCACTACAAGGACGAAGATATTCTCTTAATACAATGCCTAGATTATGTGTTATATGATCCACTTGCATTTTCGGATCACTTACCTTGCAAACTAAACGATGAATTCTGGCAATAAGTAACCTTTCTTTCATATTATTAACAATGGGGATCAATCCGTTTGCTCTACTCTTCAATGTAACTCTCGCAGTACTGCCACCTAAATATTTCTGATAGCAATCGAGATCTAAAATAACAGCCATATGTTGCCATTTCGATGAATCTATATTCTTTCTATTTCTGACAATACTCAAAACATATTCCAGACCTGTTTTTGTATAAATATGATTTGAAATTTTATTCTCCTCTCTTATGTCTTCCTTATAACCTTCATTCTTTAAAATATTCTGCAACATATCTAATTGTTTTGAATAGGATAATAATTCAAAATCTTCTAACTTCCACATAAACATAAAAAATCTCCTTCTTTCTCTTTATTCCTAATAACTGATTTGATTGATTTCCATTTTATCAAATCAGAAAGATGTCCTGTTTGTAACAAGAATCCCTTCTTTTTATCATTTACAAATATAATTTCAACTGGAATAAATAGAAAAAAAGTTAGGAAAGTAAAAAAAATAAACTTTGTATTCCCCAACAAAATTTCAAAATCCTCTGTCACTCCCTATCTAACTTGTAATAGGAAAAATTATCTCAAGATTTTCTCCTCTGATCAAACATACAAAAAAAGCCTTACCATTTCAGATAAGACTCTTTGCACTCTACTTTCCTATCATACCTTCCAATCATAAAAAGATCTTTATCATCAACGGAAAGATACCCCTATAAATATTAAAATTTCTAATCCCATCATTTATTCGCTTTAACAGTCTTATGCCAAACAATAAAAAACATGGAGCAAATTATCTAGCTTCTCATATACCATCTTTAGTCAACTACCCATCACCTTTAGGTAGTGGATTTCCGCCCATGACATACGAAAGGATTTATTTATGAACTTCTCCACTAACAAAAACTTCTTACTTAACCTCCAACCTTTCTTTCTATTCTAACCATCACTGCCTATCTCTCCATCACTTATGAAAAAGTTTATTCTATATCCAAGCTTCTATGTCTCTATCACTATAGTCTATCTTAACTATCATCTTGGGTTGAATACTATTTATTAAAAATTTTATTCGATATTCACTCTAAAATCACTTGTCTGAAAAGTGGTGAAATTCCTCCTCTTTCATTAAAATGAATCCTAGTATGTCTTCTGACAAATGCAAAAAGATACCCCTAATAAAAAGCGAAGTAAACTATATTACCTATCTCTCTTTTCATCACTTCTATATTCTTGATTGATAGAAACACAAAAACTTATCTCACATAAATATAAAAATATAGAAGTTCTTAGAACAACTTTGTTTTAAGAACTTCTACTGACATACTTTATTTAAATATATACCCATCACCCTTCTTTATTACTTTTGTATTTAGATATAATTTAGACTTAAATAAATACTGCTCTAATAATTGACAAAATTCATCTATCTTATATTTTGCAAAAGTATATTCATATCTTGGTTTCCCTTTTTTTCCTGAACCATAATCATTATAATCTGGTGGTAAGACAAAATCAAAATCCGTAATAAATACCTCTGTAACAAATAATCTTTCCAACATCATTTGAACCATAGCATCTTTATCATTATTTTTAATTAAATCCTCATTTACTTTTCGGATTGGTTTTTTAAGAATACAAACTAATACATAGTATGTAGTATCATTCTCTTTAGAACATTCAGAGAATACCTGAAATAAATTCTCATAAATGGACTGGTTTTCCTTTAGTAGATTTAATGCCTTCTTCATAGCCTTTTTAGCATCACGGTATATTCTACTGATGTCATAGATGTCATTACTACGTCTTGAAATACAATCTTCATATATTTGCGTACAATCTAATAAAATATCCCCTTCTTTCTTAGGAAAAGCCTCTCTATCTTCCATCCTTCTCATTACATCAGATATCTCTGAATACTTGCCACCTTCAATGGATTTTGTTCCTCTACAGGAAAAGATAAAATGACTTCCTTCACGAGAAGCATCTGCTAACCGTCTAATCAGACGCCGCATAGTAGGAGCGTCGATATTACCTGCCTTATAGCCTCCCGTGTTTAAATAAGGACTATCTGAATAAAATAATGTTCGAAAAGGTCTTGGTTTTTTCTTACTTGTACAACCTAATAGTCTTAATAATTCTTGTGCCTTTTTATTATCCTCTACAGATTGCATCGCAACATCAATCGGAATAATATCTTCTCTAATATCTTTCACCAGTTTTTCCACCAGTTTATATTTATCTGGAGCTTTATTCGTAAAATACTCAATCAAAAATTCTGTTTGAGTATTTAATTCATCAGAATTATAGATCCTTTTCAATCTCTTTAGCTTCTTATGAAATTGATGATACCCTTCTTTACTAAAGCTACAAAACTTCTTCAAGTTACTGGTTTTTATCGCTCCTTTACTAGACTTTGCACCAGTTGTAAGAAAACTATACAGATAAGTATAGGCTTCTGCTACCTCCACCTTTTTGTCATCCGTATCCTTTCTCCATTTTTCCATATTTTGAGAATCTTGAACCATACCTCTCGAATTCAAACTATCTGGCTGTCCCATCGGATAATTCTGTTCAAATTCCTTCTGAGCTTGCTTACCAGTTTCAAAAAGTTCTTGACCAAATGAAACATCATAATTTCTTTTTTGCAATTCATTTACATCTGTAGTCAGTTCTCGTATAAATTTATGATACAAATGCTTCTCTGCCATTACTCTATAATAGTTGATTAAAAAAAAATCATACTCATTAATAAAATAATCTATCGTATCCTGCTGCAATATCGCTGCTGTAGCAAAAGCAGAACCTCCAAATAAATCCAAGAAATTATCCACAGTTCCTGCATAAGCCGTTAAATAGTTCAAGCAATATCCCAAATACCTTTTCTTCGCACCCGGATAAGAATTTGGTAATTCTATCTGCTTATAGTTATGAATCTCATAAAATACTCTAGGAGAAATACCAAAGTTCGTAAATGTTTTTTCTGAAAACTGATATCCCTGAGCGATTTCCTTTCCATTTACTGTCGTTAGATTAGCTATAAATCTTAATATCCCTTTTTGTGTAGGCTTGATCACCCCCTTCTTATTGTCCATTTGTTCATACAATTCAATTGCCCGATATGTCATATAATAAATCAAAACTTTAATATAGACTGGAAGATGAGCCATTCCTGCATTGCTCCTCTTTCTATTTGGAATAACAGGCTGGTAATGATACCTGTCTAAAATATCTTTTATTGTACTTCTACACTTTTTATAGATAATATCATACCCCTGATTGGTATTCTCTGCCCATAATTCCAAATACAAATTATAAATCTGTTTATTATCTGCTTCATCTAATTGAGTATCTCTTATTTCTTTCCTTAAACCTTTTTTTCTAAAAAAACGTAAAATTTCTAATAAAGTATTAAAAAACTCTTCCGCATTCCAGTCATTATATGTTGATTGACTCATAATAAGATCTCCTTTGTTTTATAACTTTATCATATCATGTATACAAAATAATATCTATTCCATTTTATAAAAAATCTACTTAGAATCTATCTCTAAGTAAATTTTCCAAATGGAATTTATTTCTGCTTCCTATCACCGCATACCCCTGATAAGCATGTTACAACGATATCAAACTTCTGATTTATCTGTTGACTTTCTCTGCGTAATAGCTCAATCATCCTCAACAATTCTGAATAGAAAATAAAAACAGCATAGAAAAACCCATCCAAAATAAATAATTTGGATGGGTTTCTAAGCTATCAAGTCACTTTATTTAAGCAAAATCCGCCTATTGCTCACCTATTATTAAGCGCCGCCTGTGCTGCTGTGACGCATCAGAGGAAAGTTCTGTTTGGGTTACTTTATAATTGTTGCTCCTGCCTTCGAC
>CANRVK010000132.1 GCA_947643285.1 uncultured Eubacteriaceae bacterium | reverse complement strand
CCGCTACGTCTGGAACGGAGCGAAAGCGCGGCTTCGATGGAATACTTCCTTGCCGGAGCGTCCCCCTTTCGCTTTTCAGTTACCCCAACCAATAACCATTTTATTTATAATAACTCACTTCCCCATACAAAACTTCTGGAAAATCTCATTCACCAGATCATCTTCTAATGCCTCTCCGATGATATACCCTAATTGCTCATATGCTTCCATAAAATCAATAGTATAAAAATCTTCTGACATTTTGTCTACCATACTCTGTTTTACTAAACAAATACTATTATATGCCTCCTGAAGAGCCTGTTTATGGCGCATATTAGTAATACAAATTTCTCCATCTGAGGAAATCTCTCCATGAAAAAACATCTGTTTTATTATCTCTTCTAATTCCTCTATTCCCTTTCCCTCTTTCGCAGAAATTAAAATAACAGGTTTATCCACATTTTTTTCTAATTCTTCTTTTGTTATCATCAAGGGTAAATCTGTTTTATTTAATAACACAATCGCTTTTTTATCTTTAATATATTCTATAATTTCTCTATCATTTTCATCTAACTTAATAGAAGCATCTGCGACATAAATAATTAAATCAGCATCTTTTGCAATATTTCTGGCTTTTTCTACTCCAATCTGTTCTATCACATCTTTCGTATCCCTTATCCCTGCTGTATCTACTAAATTAAGGCTAATTCCTCCTAATAAGATATGTTCTGTCAAAATATCTCTTGTTGTTCCTGCTATATCTGTGACAATCGCCCTGTCTTCTCCTGCTAATACATTCAGTAAAGATGATTTCCCCACATTTGGTTTTCCTAAAATAACTGTTTTAATCCCTTCTGTCACGATTTTTCCATTTTCGGCTGAATGAAGAAGATTTTCTAGTTCTTTTAACAGTTTATCCACAAAGGAAAGCCCCTTTTGTGTATATCCATCTAGAGAGATATGTTCTGGATCATCTAATGCAGATTCGATAAATGCGATTTGATATAAAATATCTTCCCTTAATTTTCTCACTTTTTTGGAAATCTGACCATTTAACTGCTCTAAGGAAGCCTGTAATGCATAATTATTCTGTGCGTTAATCACCCCTATCACTGCTTCTGCTTCTGCCAGATCAATTCTTCCATTCAAAAAGGCTCTTTTTGTAAATTCTCCCGGTTCTGCTAATCTAGCTCCATATTTTAAAACAGTTTCTAATATCTGTTTCATCACTAGAACACCGCCATGGCAGTCGATTTCCACAGTATCCTCTCTGGTGTAAGTATTAGGAGCTTTTAAAACCAATACCATAACTTCATCTATCATTCGCCCTTCATCTACGATATGTCCATAATGCACGGTATGGCTTTCTGCTTCTTTTAGATTTTTCTTTCCCTTATAGATTTTATCCACAATTTCTATCGCTTCTTCTCCACTCACTCTCACAATCCCGATCCCTGCGTTTGTAAGGGCTGTAGCGATTGCAGCGATTGTATCTTTTTCCATATGAAGCCTCCATTCTATGCTGATTTTTTCAATCTTTGTGTTTAAATTATAGGTGATAAATTTTGTGTGGGGATTTATTTTTTATATTTTTATTATTCCTTTTTTTACCTGTTTTATCTAGATATTTAACACTATATGGAAAAAACAGCCGTCATATGGCATTTTTTTATTCACACCACGCAACGACTGTTCTTCCCACTTTTATCTATTATCCTTTTTCAGCATAATCATAACATAACGATTAGGTTCTTCCCCTTCGCTTTTCGTACAGACAAATTTATCATTTTGCAAAGTAGAATGAATAATACGTCTTTCATAAGGATTCATTGGTTCTAAAGCTGCTGCTTTCTTGGTTTTCTTCACCTTGTAAGCGATATTTTTAGCTAAATTTTCTAATGTTTCCTTCCTTCTCTCCCTATAGTTTTCTGTATCCATCTTCACACGAATATGTGTATCACTTTCTTTATTCGCCATAAGACTGGTCAGATACTGTAAACTATCCAGAGTTTGTCCTCTTTTTCCAATTAGAACTCCCATTTCAGCACCACTCAGATTGATATTCATGATGCCTTCTTCTTTGTCATACTGAATATCGATGATCACTTCCATCTTCATTGCCTGAAATATACTATTTAAAAATTCATGTACTTTATCTTCTATAATGACTTTTTTCCATGCTTTTATTTTCGCTGGTTTACTATTAAATATGCCGAGGATTCCACTGCTGCCTTTTTCAAGGACTTCATATTCAATTTTATCACTGGTGGTTTCTAATTCTATTAATGCATTTGTAATTGCTTCATCTACTGTTTTACCTGTAATTTCAATTACATCCATGTAAAAATCCTCCCCGCTTTATTTCCTCTTCTTTTCTGTTTTTTCATTGTATTGTTGTACCATATTGGCTTTTGCAGATAGGCTATTCGGTTTGTCTATCCCTCTATTATAATAATCTGTAGCTTCTTTCATCTTCTTTTTATTCTCTTGTACTTCCTGATCTCGTTTTTGCTGTTGTTCTATTCGATTCTCTGCAATACTTTTTGTGTTATAAGAAGCTGCTGTAGTAACTTTTTGAGAAAGCAATCCTTTCTTCTCTCTTTTTTTATTCGCTTTCTCAACATTTTTCTTAATTAAAGCGTCCATATCGGTATGGTCAAAATATGCATTTAAGATGAGCTGCTGGAAAATAGTAAACACACTGGTTGCCACCCAATAGATTCCCAATCCGCTTGGCATAGTAATACAGAAAAATGCTGACATCAATGGCATAACTGTATTCATCATTTTCAAAGAAGAATTCATCGGATTCTGTTCATTGTTGTCATTTACATTTTGTACACTTGTCATCAGCTTTGTACTCAGCCATTGTGTTACACCTGCTAAAATAGGGATCAATAATGCTGGGGTGAGAGCGATTCCGGGCGATTCTGCTAAATTCACGCCAAACATAGTATTCATATGAATAATTTTCTCTGAATTCTCTGTGATGACACCAGCAATACCGCTGAACTGATTCACCAATTCCGTCCAATCCTTGCTGCTAAATTTATATAATAAATCGACTACATAATTCGCCTGATTAAAATCATATTTTTCTGGGGACATTCCATATGTTTCTGCGAATGTCGAAATTTTTTCAATAAAATTCTCTTGCTGCATCAGAGGAGTAACAATATTCATGAATATCGTTTTTACAGAAGATACATAAGCAGGAATATTGTTGATAACTCGAAACAATGCATATAAAATAGGGAGCTGCAAAATTAATTGTAAACAGCCGCCAGTAGGTGATGTCCCATATTTTTCATATACGGCTTTTGTTTCCTCTTGCATCCTCATCATAGAATCTTGATCGGATTTCCCTTTATACTTTTTCTGAATCGCCTGAATCTCTGGATTCATAACGGTGGAAATTTTAGAAAACTTCTGTTGTTTAATTGTTAATGGGAACATTAACATTTTTATAACGAACGTGAATAATACAATACATAGCCCTATATTTTGAATCCCGAACATATTCGTGAATTCAAATAGACCATTCATAATAATACCTAATAATTTTGCAACATCACCAATAATAAATGTATTACTTTGTGTCAATAAAATCTGAAACACCTCTTACCGTTACTGAAAACTTATAAAAAGTTGTAAACCTTTATGTTTCATTCCTACTTCATCGTGTATGCTTTTGTATAGAACAACTTCCAATACTACTCACAAGTTCTTGTACACTCCATAGGCGTAAATTCCGAACTAACGTATTCGTACATATCTGTATTAACTTGAAAATGTTATGTTACAGATTGTAAAGACATCTCTCCATATCTTTTCAGATTTAACGCTGCTTGATAATCTCTATCTATTACATTTCCACATTCACATCGATAAATACGCTCTGATAATTTTAAATCCTTTTTGATAATTCCACAACAACTACATAATTTAGAACTTGGGAAGAACTGCTCTGCTATGATGACTGGAATGTGATTCCATGCTGATTTATATTCCATCTGTTTCCTAAATTCATAAAATCCTTGCTGCTGTATGGACTTGGATAAATGTCTATTTTTCATCATCCCACTTACATTCAGATCCTCCATACAGATAAAACTTGGTTCTCGCTTTATAATCTCAGAAGTTGTCTGATGCAAATAGTTCTGACGGATATTTGTTAGTCTATGATTTAACCTTAAAAGTTTCTTTTCACTCTTTCTTATGTTACTTGTTTTGCAGTAACTCTCTCCTTTCTTATTCTTTTCATATCGTCTTGATATGGAACGCTGTAACCTGCGTTTTCGTTTTTCCAATCTCTTTACTTTTTGTGTCTTATTTATATTTTGATATGTTTTCTTATCAGAACATATTGCCAGTTCTTTGATTCCAAGATCAATTCCAATCCCTTCCTTCGCTGGGAAAGAAACTGAGTCTTCATATTCCATACCAATAGTAAGATACCAATTTAATCCATCGAATTTGATACGAGGATTGCTATACTTACCATCTATGGGAATACGATCATGTTCTGCAAGACGAATCCAATTGAATTTCTGCTTATTCTTCTTTTTAGAAGTGGAAAATCCTTCTATTTTTACATGCGTATCAGTAAACTTGATTTTTATATTGTCTTGGTAAAAAGAAGGAACAGTATGTTTTTTGCTTTTAAATTTGGGATGCTTTGCATACCCTTTGAAAAATTTCTGATAGGCATCGCAAGCATCTTTAATTGCCTGTTTCGTCACATTGTTTGACACATGATTCAACCAAGCGTATTCTTCTGTTTTCTTTAATTGTGTAAATTCTTTTCGCAAATCACTATCTGATATAAATTTCCCACCATTCTTATAATTTTCTTGTTCTCTGCCTAATGTCCAATTATAAGCAAATCTTGCCGTATTCGCATATTGAAATAATTTTGTCCTTTGTTTATTGTTTGGAAGTAGCATTACTCGAATTGTTTTTATCATCGTTTTCACTTCCTTCCTCTATCAGTTCTTTTACAAGTTTTCTTGCTTTGTTGTTAGCACGTTCACCCTGTAATTTACAACGGAATTAAGTTTTATTTATCTGTTGTCTTACCTCCTTATGTTATGGAACTGGATCATAACCACCCTTCGCAAAGGGATTACATCTGATTAATCGTCTGAATGTCAAAAAGCTGCCTTTGAAAGGTCCATATTTCTCAATCGCTTCTATCGCATACTGAGAACAAGTAGGTGTATAAATACAATGTGTTGTCACTTTGAGGGGTGACAAAAATTTTCTATAGAACCGAATCGTTCCTAATAATATCTTTTTCAACATTTCTCTTAAAATCATAATATCTCTTTCCATATATGATGTAATTTTCCTAAATGAATGACAGCACTTTCTATTTCTTGATACGCTTTTCCCTTCGCCCCTGTTCTGGCAATGATTACAATATGATATCCGGACTGAAACTCTTCTTTATGCAATCGATAACTTTCCCTTATCAGGCGTGTTATTCGATGGCGAACAATACTATTTCCCACTTTTTTACTTACCGATATTCCTAAATAATTGTTCTGTGTTCCATTTTCTAAAATATACATAACCAAATATTTATTGGCAAATGATTTTCCTTCCTGATAAACCTTTTGAAAATCACGATTCTTTTTTAAAGAAGTTATACTTCTCTTTACAGATTTTTCTTTATTCATATCTTTTATTTTCCATGTCTTTAAATAGAACAAAAGGCCACAAAAACTGCGGCCTATGCTGATAATCTTTTTCTACCCTTTGCTCTTCTGGCAGCTAATACTTTTCTTCCACTTGCTGTACGCATTCTAGCTCTAAAACCATGAACTCTCGCTCTGGACTTCTTTTTTGGTTGAAATGTCATTTTCATGATCACAACACCTCCTTTAATTCATTGTTTGTTTCTATTCGTCCACGGCACTAAGAAACAAACACCGTTACTTTCGATCTTTCTTTGTCGTTGTTTCAATCCACGCTCGATAATTTTACAAAGCGCGACAGCATCTTACGATTGCTTGCTATTTTATGTTAAAACATCATTCCTATTATAAAAAAAAATCTTTACTGAGTCAAGCAGTTTTTTTTGGATTTTGAGTTATCCACACTCTATCCACAAAAAAAACGGAGTTATCCACATTTTAGTGGTTAACATAATCAGTGTGGATAACTTTTTGCCAAGTTATCCACACTCTGTGGATAACTAATTTTTCATTGTGGATATCGTGTGGATATCGTGTGGATAACTTTTTAAAATGACCCTCTAGCCCAGTATTTATCAGTGTGGATATTGTGGATAAAGTTATCCACAATATCCACACTCTAAAAAAAGTTATCCACACGTTATCCACAATGCATGTGGATAACCACTCTTTGTTCCTGTTATTATAAAACTAATAGCCCTTTTTTTTGAAGTTATCCACATTATCCACATTTTGAGTTATCCACATTTTTTTGGTTATCCACATTATCCACAATATCCACATTTTCTAAATGGAAGTTATCCACACGTTATCCACATAGTTATCCACACTCCACTTTTCTCTTTTGAAATTTGCTTGAAAAAACAGCAATTTTAGTATAATATAGATATATAATTAAGGAAGGCATTTTGAAACAGGTGATTACCATGGATAACATAGTAAATGAAAAATGGGATGAAATATTAGAAACACTGAAACGAGAATATGAAATTTCAGATGTTTCTTTTAATACGTGGTTAAAACCCTTAGAAATTCATGCTGTAGAGGATTCTTTAATTACGATTGTTGCTCCTGACCGATTACATGCGGACTATATTGAGAAAAAATATTATAAACAATTAATTGTCAGCATCGGTGAAATTACTGGTATTTCTTACACTTTAAAGTTTATCAACAAAGAAGAACTAAACAAAAAAATGGCAACAACACATAAGAATTATACACTCCAGCAAAATATTTTAAATGCGAATTTAAATCCACGTTACACATTTGATACCTTCGTTGTAGGAAATAACAATAGTTTTGCACATGCAGCAGCATTAGCTGTGGCAGAATCGCCGGGGGAAATCTATAACCCTCTTTTTATTTATGGGGGTGTAGGACTTGGAAAAACCCATTTAATGCACTCTATCGCCCACTTTATTTTAGATGAAAACCCTGATGCAAAAGTATTGTATGTGACCTCAGAGAAATTCACAAATGAAATTATTGATGCGATTCGTAAAAAAGATGACTTATCCACAATCGAGTTTCGAGAACACTATCGAAATGTGGATGTCTTATTGATTGATGACATTCAATTCATAATCGGAAAAGAAGCCACACAAGAGGAGTTTTTCCACACATTTAATGCTTTACATGAAGCTAAAAAACAAATTATCATCTCCTCTGATAAACCACCTAAAGATATTGAAACCCTAGAAGAACGCCTTCGATCTCGCTTTGAATGGGGTTTGACTGTGGATATCCAATCTCCAGATTATGAAACTCGAATGGCAATTCTTCACAAAAAGGCTGAATTAGAAGATTATAACATTGACAATATTGTAATTGAATATATCGCCAACCACATAAAATCTAACATTCGTGAATTAGAAGGGGCTTTAACTAAGATATATGCTTTTGCTTCTCTGGCGAATAGAGATTTAACAGTATCTTTAGCAGAAGAAGTTTTAAAAGATTCTATCTCTCCTCATGAAAAAAAAGATTTAACTCCTGAGTTCATCATTAAAGTGGTAGCAGAGCATTTTTCCATCACTCCTGCAGATATTTGCTCTCAAAAACGCAATAGAGATTTAGTATATCCAAGGCAGATCGCTATGTATTTATGCCGAACTATGGTGGATATCCCATTAAAACAAATTGGAGAAGTTTTGGGAAAACGTGATCATTCTACTATCATCAACGGATGTAAAAAAATAAAAAGAGAGATGGAAGTAAATGAGGGAATCAGAAATACCATTGAGGTAATAAAAAAGAAAATTACCCCTTAAAAGTTATCCACAAAAAATGTGGATAACTATGTGGATAGAGTGTGGATAACTTTTTTTTGGGAAATTTTGGTTGAAAAGTTATCCACATTCGATCAAAGTTATCCACACGTTATCCACATAGTTATCCACAAAAAAAACAGCCCTCAAAGCCTTGTATTTACTGGGTTTTTTGGAGTTATCCACAATATCCACACCCCCTACTACTACTACGAAGTATGATCTATATATATTATATATATACGTCGCCCAACACAGACGTTTTTTTTCAAAAAAAAGTTATCCACATTTTAACTATAAACTACTAGAAATTTATATATTATGAATGTATAATATATATAGATCGCTCGAACATATGTACATTGATCAAAAAGGTTTCTCATAATATCGAACGGCTAGAAATTTATAGTTTAAATATATATTATATATATATCGTTAAAAATAAGGGGGAGTATGGAAAGGGATCTCTCATAGTGTGGAATAGCTGGAAATTTATAATTTAAGTATATATTATATATATATCGCTAAAAAGTAAGGGAGGGGGAGTGTGGAAAGGGATCTCTCGTAGTGTGGAATGGTTAGAAATTTATAGTTTAAGTATATGTTAAAGATTGTGAAAGTCAAAATGGGGACGCGGGGGGGAGGAAAGATTACAAAAAAAACACCCCTTAGCTCCCGTACAGAACCAGAGGGTCAAAAAAAACCCATACGCGGATTGTTTAAAATATAAAAAATTGACCGCGTCATGAAAAG
>CANRVK010000131.1 GCA_947643285.1 uncultured Eubacteriaceae bacterium | reverse complement strand
GGAAGCAGCAATGTTTTACCAATTAAATGTTGATATCTTTCATCTTCTGGGTGTACTGCTACCGCCGTATCTCCTAATAAAGTTTCTGGTCTGGTAGTCGCAATCTCCACCATCTCTTCACTATCCTTCACCGGATAATGAATATGCCAAAAAAATCCTTCCTGCTCTTCATATTTCACTTCTGCATCAGAAATTGAAGTCTGACAAACAGGACACCAATTTATAATACGAGATCCTTTATAAATATATCCTTTTTTATATAACCTCAGAAATACTTCATTCACTGCTTCCGAACAGCCTTCATCCATCGTAAATCTTTCTCTGTCCCAATCAGCAGAAGAACCCATCTTTTTTAGCTGATTAATAATCTTTCCCCCATATTCCTTTTTCCATTCCCAAGCCTTCTCTAAAAAACCTTCTCTTCCTAATTCCTCCTTAGAAATCCCCTGTTTTTTTAAAGCTTCTATCACTTTTACCTCTGTCGCAATACTAGCATGATCTGTTCCGGGCTGCCATAGAGCGTTAAATCCCTGCATCCTCTTATAACGAATTAAAATATCCTGCATCGTATTATCTAAAGCGTGTCCCATATGCAGTTGTCCTGTGATATTAGGCGGAGGCATCACAACAGTAAATGGTTTTTTTGTCTTATCCACCTTTGCATGAAAATATTTTTTTTGTATCCATTTTTCATATAACCTAGGTTCAATATCCGCCGGATTATAAGTCTTTTCTAATTCTTTCTTCATTTCCTTTATCCTTTCTTTCTCCTAAATTTTATTTGCACCCTTCTAAACCCTTTATTCTTATCCCCTCTATCCCTCTCCATCAACTACACTTCCACAACTCAATTTACCATAACAAAAAAGCCCTCTGTTAAGCATCTTCACTTAACAAAGGGCGACATTTGCGCGGTACCACCTTTATTAGTCATAATTATAATCTGACTCTCTCATTTACCTGATAACGGAGGTGTCCGTTATGACTTACTCTCCTTCAGCCATACTGTTCCAAAGCTACCTTCTTTTATCCCTTCCGTAAAGACCTTTCACCCAGTGAGTCTTTTTCTCTTTCCGGGGTAATAAAATACTCCTCTTTTTCCCTACATTTTTCCTATTTCTTTACTATAATATAATAGGCAAATATTCATTTGTCAAGCATAATCTAATTCTTCCCAAAATTAATTTATGGGATACACTTTAGACAAAGGTTCGCTTATGGCAAGCATCTATTCCAACGAAACCGCGCTCTCGCTCCGTTCCAGACGTAGCGGTACTAAATTCGCAGCCCCTTACAGGACTGCTCATTAAGTACCAACGTCCTCCAAGGGGTTTCTTTTGGAATAGATGCTTGCCAACGCTAGTTTACTCACAGCCCAATAAAAATTTTTCATTTTCAGTCAATCACAAATAATCAAAACTATAACTATATATCTAACATAAAATTTTATAGGCACTCCTTCCTGTCCTAACAAACCATTTAGATAATAACGCCCCTCCGCCACACACATAAATACCAACCTTTTCAAAAATTCCTTCTGCATATCTCTTCACCGAGATTCCATAAGTTATCGCAAAATTCACTTTTCAAAAAGTAGAACAGCCAACCAACGAGCGTGGGCAAGTACCTCTTCCAAAAGAAACCCCTTGGAAGACGTTGGCACTTAATGAGCGGTTTCGCAAGAAGCGAAACAGCGAATTTAGTACCACTACGTCTGGAACGGAGCGAGAGCGCGGTTTCGTTGGAAGAGGTACTCGCCCGCGCGACCCATTTGCACTAACTTAACTAAAGCAATCTTGAAAGTATTTGCCTTAATGTATATGCGCCCCTCCGCCTATCCAATCCCCCCTCAAACCTTCAATCCTGCCTTCACCACTGCCATAATCTGATCCCCATACCCTCTGTTCAGCTTCGTAAACTCCTTTATCTCCACATTCGTCTTTTCCACTACCTCTTTATTATACTCCATATTCTCCCTTATCTTCTGTCTTCTCACATTTAATTCATGTCTTACTTCTACCATCTCCCTATTATCTAAAAGCGCGTCCGCCCGATAAATCCAGATATGTGCATCATTCAAATCATATTCCGATAAAATTCCTAATAACTCCGTCTGTGCCTCATGTAATTCCTGTGAATTATGCCGATATAACTCCCTCTCTCTCTTCGCCTCTAAATAAAGCCCCCATATATGATTCAATTCATACGCACTATTCACCTCATATTTTTCATATTGAAAATCTAAACTATTCTGTACATTCACATAACGAACCTTAGAACGATTCAACAAACTAATCACCCTATTTAACTTCCTCTCTGCCGCCTTCATCTGTCCAGTATAATCCTGATTCTTAATAAACACAATCGTCAGCGCAATTGCTATCACTGCTAATGCGACATAAATAACAGAACGATAATCTTTCTCCAATGCAAATACAGAAACAAAGAAAAACACAAAACAAGCTGACAATAAAAACAAAATCCCACTCGCTAATTTCTGCAAAACTTCTAACTTATCCCGATAATCATCTACATCATACCGAAGCGTCCCCTTTTCTCCTTCTAAAGTCTGCATATCCTTTTGAATCAACTGAGAATATTTCTCATCATCATCCATTTTCTTCATGATATTGCGGATTTCATCTCCATAACTATCCATCTTGGAATATTGGGCTTCTGTTATCTTGCTGACTTCCTTTTGAAAACTCTCCCTCTCCTGTGTCAAAGTCTTTATCTTATCCGCCGCTTCCCTAAGAGCGATTTTATCATCTTCTGGCATATCTGTAATGATCTGTACATCCATCAAAGAATTTGTGATACTCTCATATTCCTCTTTCGCATCTTCTATCGCCTTTCTCGCATCTTTCATCTGGCTGACTTCTATCTCTAAAAACTGTATCACCTCTTCTTCACTCCTAGCCTGAAATGCCTTCTGTGGCACATAGACCGCAGCTTTTCCGGAATCTTTTTCCCTCAAATAATCCTGTATCGTCTTTTTTCCTTCTAAATTTCCTTCTAATTCCCCTTTTTTTTGCTTTCTTGATTTAAAATTAAATAACTTCATCTGTACTCAACTTTCCTATTCTTTGCTAAATTTCTTTCTGCTTTCACTTCTTATAACATATTATTTTGATATTCTTGTTTCCACTGTTCTATTCTATTCTTTACTCTATTTCGATATTGACCTACATCTCCTTCTTGATAACTGTTAAGAATCTCTGTTATCTCTTCTAATGCTTGTTCCTTTTTCTCTTCCCATTCTTTTTCCCAAGCCTCCCATGTTTCCTGCGCAAATCCTTTCACACAGCTTTGATACTTTTCTTCCTTTCCAGATAAATACCAAACTAATAATAATTCTTTTGCCACATCTTCTGACTGTAATATTTGATATGCTTTTTCTAAGTACTTTGCCGCTTCTTCATAAAATAACATATGGATATAACAAACTCCCATATTATGATAAATTTTCCCCCAAAATTCCTTCCCCATAGAAGAATTTTTTTGATAGTAAAGAGCCTTATCATAATGAAAAATCGCTTCTTTCTCCTTTTCTTCCTGAAGGCAATTATCCCCCATCAGCTTTCGTTTTTCCTCCTTTGACAGATTCCGGAAACGAAATAACCTCTCTTGAAAAACCTCTAATTCTTCTGCATCATAATAATTAGCATATCTCATGATAGTCATGACTAAATCTTCAAATGGCGCTTCTGTCTTTAATAATTCATCTAACTGCCCCACTAATTTTTCCAACTGTAATTCTTCTTTTAAATATAAAAGTAACTCTGTATGAAAAAAATCCTTTGTTATTCGATAGATATTATGATAGAGATAATAGCAAATTTCCTCTAACGAAAATAATTCTATCTCCCCTTCCTGCGCTATATAACCAAAACTCCCTCTCTTTCCTATCGTCACTAATAACCCACTCATCTATTTTCCTCTTCACCTCCCTGTTCTTTTTCTTCTTCTGCCTCTTCTATCTTTTCCAACAAAATCTCCTTTGTGATCTTTATTTTGCTCTCCTTTATAAATTTTCCAAATCCTAAATCCATGCAAATAATCCTCGCTGTATTCTCATTCAGAAGTTCTAATTCTATCCTTATTCGAGTCATTTTGTTTTCTCGATAAGGAAGTTCCTGCAAAGAAACTTTTTCTGTCCACTCCGCTGCATCATATGCTGGCACAATCACAAACTCTGCCTCTTTTGCATCGTCCACAATACACTCTATCTCTTTTGTTTCTTCATACCATCTCTTTCCTGCCTTTGCCAGAAAAATGATATATTCATTCCCTTTTTGTAAAATTTTCACTCCTATACTCACTTTCAGCCTTCCAGAACATAGAAGTAAGAAATTGGGAAATACTTTTTTTTCTATTCTGTCATATGCTTTATAGCACGCCCCTTTTGTATATAAATTCAGCCCTTTAAAGGCTCTTCTTCCATTACATATATAGCGAAGAGACGCCACTGCCCAATTCTCTTTAAAAAATCCCTCTCCGATGAGATAAACAGCATTAATGATACGCTTTCCAAAAAGAGGCCCTAATAAAGTCAAAAAATCCTTATCCGCCTGTTTTTTTCCTTCCTCTGTTTCTAATAAAGAAAGATTGACAATAGCAGAACAATCCTTTTCCTCCATAAAAATCTTTGTCTTTCTCCCAGCTCTTTGCGTTCTCATCGATCGATAAGAGAATCCTTCTTTGGATAATTCAAAAAATATCACTTCTCTCTGCCAAAGAGTATTTTCTTGGCTGAGTGCAAAATGAACTGCACTTTCCTCATGGCTTTCAAAATAAATCTTTTCTCTTTGTATTCCTGCGAGAAACAACAATTCCTCCACCCCACGGATAAATTCCTTTTTGGGTCTTTTATAAGTGATGCATAGGCTATCAATTTCTTCTAAACATGTGAGTTCTTTTATATATGTTAAACAATCTAAAATAAATTGTGCTGCTTGTTCTATTCCCTCTCTGCTGACATCCCATGTTCCATCTTCCGTTCTTTTTAATGTAGTCGGAATCATTTCTTCTAAAGTATCTGGTTCTGTCATACCATCTATCAGATAACTGACTTGTGTCGCATCACTTCCAATATCGATTCCTATCGCCAGTTTCCTTTGCACCGTTTTCTTTCCTTTCCACTTATTCTATCGGTTTAAAATATTCTTTTATAAGATACCTTTTTTGTACATAAGTCTTTATCAATTCTATCAGCGTCTTATCATCTCCTATATCGAAACTAGCACACATATCATTTAAAAGATGAAATCTGCTCTCTCCACAAGAAAAATCCCAATCATTGATAAAAATACTATCCTTTTCTCCCTCAATATCGTATTGTAAGATATCTCCATAGAACAAGATAAACTGTTTGATATAAATTCCCTGTTCCACTTCTTCCATCATACCAACTTCATATTCCATCTCTTCCTCTTTTGAAGATTGAAGTTTATAATAAATCTCCACACTCATTTCTGGATTCGTATGATATTCTAATATTATCTTATCTCTTAAAATCGCGGGCAATATTTGATACTTTTCAAACATCTTATAAAAAGAAAATACTTTTTCTTTTTTTACCAGTTCTTCTAATAAAGCTTCTATCAGTTCTATCTGTCCAATCGTAAGCTCTTTTTTCTCCTGTTTTGCATAATATTTTAATAATGCCATTTTGCTGATATCTAACACTTCTTGTCTATTTTTTAATTCTCGCTCTATCCATTCAAATATCTTTTCTGAAATTATCTGATTTTTTATAAAAAATAGATAAGACTGTCTTCCTAAATATGCCCTCACTAATTCCTCATTTTTATGATAATGGTAGTAATTATCAAAAATTTCTTCTGCTTGAGAAACATAAGTATCTGTAAATAACATCTGTGTGATAAATCTCTCATTTAATTCTTCTGTTTCCACTTGAAAATCTCTTGCCGCCTGCCATAATTCCAGTAATTTCTTTGTTCCCCCTTCCAAAAACTTAAGCAGATATTGTAAAATAGTTTCATTATATTTTCCTTTTTTATAAACATATTCACAAAGTTCCAACAAAAATTTATCTTTTGTCATTTCTTCTGTTTTCAGATAGGAAAGGCAAAATTTCAAAATGCGTCCCTCAGATATTCCTTCATATCCATTTCTCACCAACATCTCTTTCGCTTCCTCATACATAGAACGCATGAAAAATAATTCTGTTATATTTCTCTGATCTTGTAATGTCAGATATTCTGTTTCTAATTGCTGTAAATATTCCTCTAATAATTCTGAATTATAATTTTCCCAATAATACTCTATCAACTGTTGCAAGCGTTGATTTCGATAAATCGGTTTTATCTCTTTTTTGTTTATCACTTCATGATAATATCCCAATACAGTTTCGTCTTCTTTACAAATTCTTTCTTTTTCACATAAATGCATGACTAATAAGGGATGACCCTTGTCTATCTCATAACAATATTTTAAAATTTCCTCTTCTTGAAATAAATCTTTTATGGTATACTCTATATTTTCAGCAAATCTTCTCCCCTGTTCATCTTCCAATACGAGTCCATAATCTTCTGTATAAATAGGAAAATATGCCTCTTGATTTAAAATAGGAATCTTCCATTCTTCTTCCATCTCTTTATGGCGAATGATCACAAAGCGCATTTTTTTATCTCTTGTCCTAAAATGTTTTGTTAAAAGAATAGCAGAATATTTCCCAGCGATTTGTTCATCTAATAGAGATTTAGAAATCACCCTTTGGTAAAGCACAGCTAAATTCTCATCTATCCTTCCCTTTTCTATTTGACTAAATGCAAACCGTTCCATAATAGTTTTATAGTTTCTTAACAAGATTTGATTTTCTTTATTATATTGTAAGATATTCGCATATAACATCGCCCTTCTTTTTTCTCCAAGAGAATTGTCAAAAGCAAAATACATAGAAATCACCTTTGGAAGTTCCTCTTTATAGTCTTCTGGAAGCGTATTCATATATGCCTCATAAAGCCCTGTGATTTTAATATCTTTTATCACACCCTTTTCAAACCATTTAAAATATCTTTCTGAAACCATTCCATGACGGAGCAAAAGCGATAAAATCGCCTCTAAAATGGATTTATTGTGATATTTTCCATAAGCTATTGTCAAAATCCGTATCAAGATAGGATCACATTTTTTTTCTGTACCAGAGATTTCCGCTGCCTGAAGTACTGTTTTCTCCTGTAAGATAGAATGTTTGCTCCCCCACCATAGACATTGCAGTTCAAACTTATTTAATACCTTTAATAATTCTGGCTGTTCATTCCACGCCACACAGACTTCATAATAGAGAAAAGGACTCGTACAGCCTTTGTTGTATTGTTCTTTTATTCTGGAGATTCGCAAACTTTTATTCCATAAATATTCTTCATCTAAATACAAAAGAATCCATAAAATTTTCCAATTTCCTTTCGTCTTTTGATAGAGTTCCCGAACTTCTTTCACGGTTTCTTTTATCATAGAACTATCTTTTTTATATAAAACCTTGATATATAAATAATAACAATATATAAAAACACAACAAATCCCGTGTATTTCACAGTTTTCGAAAATTTTACCGTTAGTATCTTATCAAAATGCGTTCTATCTATTATAATAAGGCTGTCTGGTATAATAAGGCTGTTTAGGGATACATTTGGTTCGTGGTTTTTCTGTATGTCTGTTATATGCATTTTTTTTGACAATGAAAAACATATGTTTGAACAAGGCGTTATTACAATACATGCTATGCAGAAACTGAATGAAATGTATCTGAAAAAGTAATGATATGAAGTAGTAGGAATGGGAGACGATAAGCGTCTTTAGGGAGGACGAGATGGACTTTTTTGATTTGTTGACGATGGTGGGCGGTCTGGCATTGTTTTTATATGGAATGCATCTGCTCAGTGAGGGGCTGGAAAAACTGTCGGGAGGACGGTTAGAGCGGGTGCTGGAAAATCTGACGAATAACAGGCTAAAGGCAGTGCTTTTGGGTGCAGGCGTGACGGCGGTGATTCAATCTTCCTCTGCGACGACGGTGATGGTAGTGGGCTTTGTAAATTCTGGGATTATGAAGCTCTCGCAGGCAATTGGCATCATTATGGGCGCGAATGTCGGAACGACGATCACGTCATGGCTTTTGAGCCTTACAGGAATCGAGAGCGACAGCTTTTTCTTGCAGCTGCTCAAACCGACCTCGTTTTCACCAGTGCTTGCTGCAATTGGCGTCATTTTTATTATGTTTTTGAAAAACGGCAGGAAACGCGATCTTGGTACGATTTTAGTAGGATTTGCGATCTTGATGACTGGAATGGATACGATGTCGTCGGCAGTAAAGCCGCTGAGTCAGGTTCCTGAGTTTACAGGGTTGTTCACAATGTTTACCAATCCGCTGCTTGGGCTGCTCGTAGGAGCACTGGTAACGGCAGTCATACAGTCTTCTTCCGCGTCTGTCGGTATTTTGCAGGCGTTGTGTGTGACGGGCAGTATCAACTACGCGGCGGCAGTGCCGATTATCCTCGGCCAGAATATCGGCACCTGTGTGACGGCGATGATGTCGGGCGTTGGCGCAAGCAAGAATGCCAGAAGGGCTTCGATCGTCCACCTTTTGTTTAATATCATTGGAACGGCAATTTTTATGATTGCTTTTTATACCCTGAATCCATTTTTGGACTTTGCCTTTATGGAGGAGGCGGCTGACAGTGCCGGAATTGCGCTGGTACACACCGGATTTAACGTACT
>CANRVK010000130.1 GCA_947643285.1 uncultured Eubacteriaceae bacterium | reverse complement strand
AGCGGGGCTGCGAATTTAGTACCATTACGTCTGGAACGGAGCGAAAGCGCGGCTTTGTTGGAATAGGTGCTTGCTTTTGCGAACCTTTCTTTCATTCTATTGTAACTCTTTTATAATCTCACAGTATCTTTATCATTTCCTACTTCTTTAAAAGTCTGTCGAGCGCTAGAATAAGTAGCGACTATCATCAATCCATAACCGATCATTAATTCCTTTATCAATTCCAATTTTATCTCCGCACTGTCCCGAAGAGATACTTCAAAAAATGCAGCGGCATTTGAAAAAGAAAAATTTAATTCTCTCATAATAGCTATAACAATACCTAAAAATTCTGCCACAAGAACCATCACAATACAGATAACAAGAGAAACTATCACACCTTTTTTATCTTTTTTCTTTCCCAATAATTCATAACCTTTAAATGAAAAATAGAACATGAGGAAACCAGCGATACCAGCAATAATATTAAGCTGATAGATCCCTACCCAAGCTGCAACTCCTATCAATGAACCTAAAATAGCACCTACTACTCCCAGACCAAAATTTCCTGAACTACTTCCTGATTCTTGTAATGCCTTGTTAAAACAAGTATCACAAAATATCCCTTGATTCCCTTTTATACTTGCTGGAAAAACCATTCCTTGATTTTCACAGGTTTGACAGCAATTTTGAAATCCTAATGTCTGCAGACTCTGACTCATTTCATCTACAACACGATAAATTTTTTGACCGTCCTGTGCATTTTTCACCTTTAAGTGAATTTTCACATTAGTTCCAGCATAAGTATAAAATACAATTTCTGAAATTTTGTTTTGTAACTGCTTTAAAGCAGAATCGATTTACACTGATAGGTAAGCCTTTGATACTATCTCCAGCTTTTCCCCCAGTCCACACCGTACATGCGACTTTCACCGCATACGGCGTTCCATCAAATCATCTCTCACTCATAATCCTTTCATTTCCCACTTTCATACGATACTCATTTATTTTATCTATTACCTTCTTTGGATAAGTCCTGTATCTAAGATAATATTCTATCATATCTGAATTTACCACATGTATTAACCTGTGTGTATTGTCATTTATTAAGATTAGATTTTCATAGTTGTCTTGACCGCCTTGACTTCTGGGTAGAATATGGTGTACTTCTAAGCTTTCAATGAGAGGATTACCCGTAATAGGGTCTTTTCCTCTTTGTGCTGAGTACAGCGACATTCTATTGTCATTCAATTCCACAGTTCCTGTTGGGTGGTGTTTCATATAGTTTAGAATTTCTAAATCTGTTCCGTTTAGTTCCTTGTGGAGAATATTTCTGCCCTCTTTTGTATAGTTAGATTTTTCTGTGTTAAATAGTAGGGGGCGGTTGGTTTTAATACATGCTATAGGATATAATGTTATTCCTTTCACATTATATGTTTTCCCTTTATATTTTTCATATTTCTTATGGTATTCTTCAGTTTTATAGCCTTTTTTGGTTCGTATTGATTTCAGTTTTTGTTTCAGACATGTAAGAAGTTTGTAGTGTATCTTTGTAAAGTCTAAATTAACTTCTGTTGCTATTTTATAATAATTATGCAAACCTGAAATAATGGAATTGTAATTCATTACTTCTTTCACACAGTTTGATTTTTTCATGACTTCTAGTTGCTCTTTAATTGTTGATACTGCTTTATCCTGTGCTTTTTGTGTCATGTGTGTTCGGGCAATCCATTTTTTCTTTTTCTTATAAGCTCTGATTTTAAATCCTAGAAATTCCGATGAACTTTTACGTACATCTGTTATTTTGGACTTTTCTAGGCTTATTTCTAATGATAATCTTTCTTTTAGCCATTGCTGAACTGCATGGAATATTTTGTGTGCGTCTTCCTTCTTTTTACAAAATATTTTGAATTCGTCTGCATATCTTACCAGATAGATTTCTTTTAGCTTTGATTTTGCTCTGAGATGCCTGTATTTATTTTGTGGAAAGCTAAAATTATTCTTTGTTTCGAAGTTTTGCCATTGGGAAGTTATCCATTGGTCTAATTCATTTAGTACTACATTAGCTAGCAAGGGAGAAAGTATTCCTCCTTGAGGCACTCCTTTGTCTGGTATTCCTATTCCTTTGATTTCTGCTTTCAGCATTTTACTAATAATGCTTAGAACCCTTTTATCCTGTATTCCTATGGTGTAGAGTTGTTTTAGTAGTTTTCCGTGGTTTACATTATCAAAGAAGCCTTTTATATCTATATCTACTACAAAGTAGCATTTATCTATATTAATTTTCTTTACCGCATAAGCTAGGGCATTTTCTGTACTTCGATTAGGTCTAAATCCGTAGCTATGTTCAAAGAATTTGGCTTCACAGATGGGTTCTAATACTTGTTTTATGGCTTGCTGTATCAGTCTATCTTCTATACAAGGTATTCCGAGAGGTCTTTTCTTTCCATTGGATTTGGGAATTTCTACTCGGCGTATTGGCATTGGTTGAAAGTTTTCTAGTCTGTCTTGCATATAAGAAATATAATCCTCTACGTTTTGTTTTTCCCAATAATGGATATTGTGTCTATTTGTTCCTGATGTCTTGCTCCCGTCATTTCTTTTTATCGATCGATAGGCAAGTAGTATATTTTCTTGTGAAGTAATAATTTCGTATAAATGATGAAATGCACTTCCTTGCTGGCTTTGCTTATATAGATTATCAAATATAGTTTGCATTTGGTAGTATTCATTATAACGTAATATTGTCTTTTTCAGTGTTTTTCTTTTTGAAGCTTTTATAAAATCTTTTGCGTCTGTATGATACATGTTTCAGTCAGTTAAATTCTCCTTTCTGTGCTCTGTCAGAATTCATTGGGAAAATAACTTCTCTTAGTCTTAAACGAACCTGAAATTTATGAAAGAATTCATTTTGAGTATATATTTACTCGTTTTTGATTTTGAGTTGATTTGACTTGAGCCTGTTCCTCCATTGTATTTCTACAACTTCATTGGTCGTGGCTCTACTCTCACTCGGGATTAATGATAGATTATTAGAAATGGAATTGGTTTGGATTTTTTTTTAATTTGATAGTAACATTTTTGTAAGGTGAAGAAATTCTCCTTATCCATAGACAGTTATTGACAATTTACATGTGTGAGAATACTCCAATATTCTCACACATGTAAATACTTTATTCACTTACTAACCTGAAATTATTTCGTTTTTCTGTTTCAATACTATCCATGAAGTGTTCAAGTGCTGCTTCTCCCCCAACTCTTCCGGCTTCGTTTATTATATTGTCTACGCCGCCTAATTCTTTTATTCTTTTTTCTCTAGCGGCTGCTCCATATAACCATTGTTGTGTTTCTTCATCCCAGTAAGGTTCACAAAATCCATCCATAGACATATCCTCCTTTTTTTAATAACGATAGTTATTGACTATTTTATTATAAAGGAGAATACCTCTTTTTTCCATTCTTTTTTCAATCAAACTTCTGGTAATTAAGTACCAGCTCTATTGGACGTTCCCAAGCTTTCCACGTTCCGTTTCTTCTAGCTTTACATATAACTTTAGGTGCTACCTATAACCCTGTTTTAGTTCCACTACGTGACCGATTACTGTAGTGCAAGGATTTTCATAAAGAAGAATTTTACTCATCCTCCTAAAACCACCAATGAAGGTTCTTCTACCCATTCGATAGAAGCAAAATATAGAGCCGTACATTCGGTAGTTCGTCAGTGTTTTCACACACATTCTCACCATGATTATTTTATAGCCTTCCGACCTATTACCCACATGACCACCTCTGGTTCATTTTTCCTGCCCATGTTAGAGGTTTAACACAAGCGAGAGTGAGTTTCAGCCGACTTCACCGAGCTTCTAACC
This sequence comes from uncultured Eubacteriaceae bacterium, assembly GCA_947643285.1. GTDB lineage: Bacteria > Bacillota > Clostridia > Lachnospirales > Lachnospiraceae > MGBC136627. The sequence continues at coordinate 4,956 of CANRVK010000130.1, read as the reverse complement.
CTTTATGCTTAATCATAAAACGCTAGTCGGAGTATCAAAGGAAGCCCTTCGGGTCACTACTCCCTCATTTGACTTCTCGAAGAAACAGTTCTCCTATACAAATTTCGTACAGTGTCTAGTCTTTCCGTATTTCACGCTAAACTAGAAACGTGTCGCACCTTCTTTTTTGTCATAATCAGACTTCGCTGAAAATAAAACAGCGATTTCTTTATTTTCTCTCTCTGATGCCACAAATTCATATCCATTCTGTCTTCCTGTAATTACTCCGCGCTTCTTGTCTTCCCTAAACTGATGTTCTTTTGCAAAATTTGATAACGCAACATTCATCTTCTTTTCCTCCTCTGCGCAATATGTATATTTAAGAAATAACTGCAAAATCTAACATATACTTTTTTCTTATTTTTTACAGATATTTACTTTTTATATTATAATCCTATATGATAAAAAAATCAATCCTATATAGAAAATATGTTCGATTTTTTATCACTATTTACTTTTTTCTCTTTGGTGTTTCCAAATATTAAAACATGAAATACTTCATCAAAATATTAAAATTAGGCAGTTATAGATATTAGTTTATCAAATTGAATAGGGAAATGATTTTCTCTTCTACTAACCACGCTGAACGCCAGTCAATTATGTTTACAATTTTTCTATTAGTGTCTATGTACATAAAAATGCAGATAACAATACTTTGTATTATTTCTATCTGCACTTTTAGATATTTATTGACTTCAATTTTTTTTCAATGTATCAATGAAACATCAGAACCGAATACTTCTGTATAATTAAAAATTTCTAATAAAAATAGTAAAATATGAGTTTTCAAAAGTGAAAAACGATTCTATCTCTACAAAAAAGTGAGTTGGGTAGAAACACAATTCCTCTCACCATCTAAAGAGGTGGGAGTATTCTTGCTGGTTTTTAGATAAATAGTATATCATTAATAAATAAATTCATCCATCGCATTTTCCATTCATAAATATTCTTTTGATTTCATTCTCTATAATTTTTTTATTGTAATAGAAAATTCCAAAATTATTTGAGCAGTACTATTTCTTATGTTATAATGATAAATAAACAAATACCATTTTAAAGAACAGGAATTTTTCAACAAAAGAGGGAGGAAAAAAGATTGAAAAAAGAAGTTGCGTATCAAAATAAAGATATCTGTAGTAAAATATTTGCAGAAAAATTAGCGGGAAAATCTTTTCAGGTCTATGGGGTCGATTTGCCAAAGATTAAACAAGTACTTCCTACTAATTTACCAGCTATTCAAGCGAATGAGCTGCGAATGGATAATTTATTTTTATTAGAAGATGATTCTTTTTTATTAGTGGACTATGAAAGTGCTTATAAAGAAGAAAATAAACTGAAATATTTAGAATATATTCTTCGTGTTTTAAAAATTTACCAAACAAAATATGGATTAAACATGAAAATACGTTTGTTAGTGATATATACAACAGATGTGTCAAGAGAAAATGTATCCTCTATCTTAGATGTATATAGCTTGAAAATGGAGTTATCCCAAGCATTTCTATCAGAATTAGATTCTAAAACAATAAAAGAAACCATTATAGAAAAAATAAAACAGAAAAAACCCTTAACAGAAACAGAATTGATGCAAACTATTATTCTTCCCTTAACTTATAAAGGAGAAACTAAGAAAAAAGAAAGTATCAAAGAATTATTTGAATTAATGAAGGAAATTAAAGAAGAAGAAACCCAATTATTTTTATTATCTGGAATTTTAGTATTTACAGATAAAGTAATCGACAAAGAAACTGCGAAACAAATAAAGGAGTGGATAAGAATGACCAAAGTAGCTAGATTATATGAAGAAGAAAAAATTGAAGCTGTAAATGAAGCTGTAACTAGAACTATTCAGCAAAAAGAAAAAGAAAAGGAAAAAGCTATTCAACAGAAAGAAAAAGAAAAGGAAAGAGCCATTCATCAAATGGTCAAAAAAATGTTAGAAAAAAATGTTGATATTTTAAATATCATGGAAATAACAGGACTCACTAAAAAAATGATTGAAAAGATACAACAAGAAGTTATAGAACCAGAAAACTAGAAAAAGCCCAAATCGTTTAAAAGCTTCCCTAATAAATAATATCTTTTAGATCATTTTAAATCAATCCAATACATCTAAATAGTTATAATTTAAGATCAAAGGTTCTCTACAGCAAGGAAGTATTCCCTCAACGAAGCATCTCTCTCCATGAGAAGCTACACAATACTAAATCCATGACTCTTAACAGCTTTGTTCCTTAAGCACTAATACTTTCCAAAGTCCTTCCTCCTAAATACTCCCCTGCTGTAATACCCCTTTTAACCCCTAATTTATTTGGTTTATCACTTTTTATGACCATATTGCCATTACAAGTGTTCCCAAAACCATCAAAAGAAGTCCGATAAATGCCTTTTTACTAAGCTTTTCTTTAAAAACAAGATAAGAAAATATCACAGTTACTATAATACTCAATTTATCAATCGGCACTACCACACTGACAATTCCATTTTGAATGGCATAATAATAACATAACCATGAAGCCCCGGTTGCAATACCAGAAAAAAATATGTAAGCAAGTTCTTTCTTATTGACATCTTTTATTTGCATCTGCTTTTTTTTCATAAATACAATAACCCACGCCATAACAAGTACAACACTTGTCCGAATTGCTGTGCCAAGGTTTGATTCAACACCTGTGATTCCAATCTTTGCAAGAATCGAAGTAAGTGCAGCAAATATAGCAGAAAGAACAGCATAAATCATCCATCCACGTTCTTCATATATTCCATCACCTTGTTTTTTTTCAATCATCAAAAAAATTCCAATAGCCAAAATTACAGTGCCGATTAGTTTCACTGCTAAATTCTGTATCTCTCCAAACAAAATAATCGCCGCCAATACAGATAAAATAGTACTTGATTTATCAATCGGCACAACCTTATTCACATCTCCCATAGACAAAGCCTTAAAATAACATATCCATGATGCCCCCGTCGCTAAACCAGACAAAATCAGAAATACTAATGATTTCCCATCAATCTCTGTAATTGTCCCAGCCGAACCCACCACAAATACCATAATCCATGAAAATAACAACACCACTACAGTTCTTAACGCCGTCACTACATCTGAATCCGTTTTTTTGATCCCACATTTTGCAAGAATTGAAGTAATCCCTGCAAAAAAAGCGGATAAGATCGCCATAATAAGCCACATCTTCTTTTCCCTCCATACTCATATATAAAACAATGATTTTGTCATTATTCAGTTTTGCCCTTTTCATGTCGTCCTCCTTGATAAAAAGGGACTTCCTCAACTTTTTTCATCTTCCCGCCGTCCTTTCATAAATTTCTATTCGCTAATAATAAAATATCATAATCACGCTCATATTTCTATCAGATTTCTATCAGATTTCCATTAAATTTCTTTCTCCCTTTGCAAAGACTGTATCCCATCATTCCATACCACTCTCTCTTCCATTTTTGGCATTGGGGAGAGTGGATTCTCGGTTTTGCACTTCTTCTCGTTCTGCTTTTTCTTTTCATTGGCTACACGCTGTTTCGCCTGTTCCAATATCTGTAATACTTTTTCTAAATTTCCGCCCGCGTCATTTTTGCTCTCAATCATTTCTGATATCTCGCTCCTTCTATGGCTGTATTAATAGTTTCTGAAAATAAAAAAGGTAACTGATTATCTGTTAAGATAAACTGCTACCAATAGTCCACAATATTTTCTTTTCTGCTTTAATATCGTAAATAGAATATAAGAAGGGGCTGTTGCAAAATAAATATGAAATACTAAATATTGTATATATAATAGAAACTTATATCCATATATAATATAAAATTTTTATTTCACAACAGCCTCTGTACATCTTCATCATACAATTGGAAAATAAAATACTTTTATTTTGCAAAATTTACAAAATCTTCCCGATTCATTTCATAATCAATAGATGACTGCAGCTCTCCAAGCTGGTTTCGCCATGAATTCTCCCTAACTTGTACTTTCCTGAAACCAAGCTCTTCATAAACATGTTGCGCTCTTTTGTTATTTACATTTGTATCAAGAATTACTTTTTTATATCCCCTGTCTTCAAATAATGAAAAGATAAGCATACTCAAAAGTATTTTTCCATACCCCTTGTTATGCTCTGAAAAATCACAAATCTTAATTCCGATCCCGACTGTAGATTCGTTCTCCCTGCCATAACTCATTTCGCCAATAGGTCTTTTATCAAGTTCAATAATCAGATGTTTATCTTCATCAGTGTTCCTCTTGATTTTTTCAGCAATTTCATCTGCCATTTCACCAGTCCCATTGGGAAAACCTGCATGAGCCATAATCTTTCCATCATTCCACCATAACGATAATAAATCTGCGTCTTTAACAGTTGCACTTCTAATTGTTAAATTTTTAAACTGTAATAACATATAAAAAATCCTCCATTTTATCTGGGAGAGCTAAAATAATCTTCCCTCCTATTCTTCCTCATTGCATTTTTCACTCTATTTCTCATATAAAATCACTCCTTCCAGCTTTAATGTATCGAAATTTTAATGTATTGAAATTCTAATGGTATTATTCTACCACAAGTACACTTGCACTTCAACAAAATCATCATCTGCCCTGTCTGTTCTCTCTGCTCTATGCCGACTGTACGGCAACTAACGTGTAACTTTAATATTGTTGTTGGTATTTCTCCACTCAGGGAAATAGGTGTTCATTTCATACGATAATATACTTTTCCCCCTTATAAAACCTAAAATATCTCTACTATTTTTTAGATAAAACTCCCTTCCCCAAAATAAAAAATCAGAACAGAAATAAAAAACAAAACAAAAATAAAAAACAGAACAAAAACAAAAGAGCAAAACAGCCAGCCAACTAGCGGAGGCAAGGAAGTATTCCATAAGAAGCCCCTTGGAAGACGTTGGTAC
>CANRVK010000129.1 GCA_947643285.1 uncultured Eubacteriaceae bacterium | reverse complement strand
ATATGCAGAAGCCATAATATTAATAACTGTAATCTAAACCAAACAGAGGAAGGATAACAATTCTGTATTACAATTGCAGATTTTAGAAGATTAAAGCCAATTGTAAAAAAAACAAAAACGAAACTCATCATCAGGAATCGTTATGGATTTCCTTTTTTTTTATATAAATACCGAAAAAGGAAATTATTCTTTGCTGGAATATGTTTATGCTTAGGAATTATTTACATAATGTCACTCTTTATTTGGGATATCCATATTGAAGGGAATTATTCTTATACAGAAGATGTACTTTTAGATTTTTTGAAATCCAAAGATGTCATTCATGGTATGAAAAGAGATGACGTGGATTGCAGTGCGATTGAAAAAATGTTAAGAAGTGAGTATAATGATGTTACATGGGTTTCTGCTTCCATATCAGGAACGCGCTTAATCATACGGATACAAGAGAATTTTGACAATATGGTGATGTTAGAAACAGATGCTCCTAGTAATCTAGTGGCGACAAAGGATTGTAAAATCACATCGATTGTCACACGTTCTGGAACTCCTTTGGTGAAAAAGGGGGACATTGTAGCAGAAGGAGATATTTTAGTTTCAGGAATCGTAGATATTACAGATGATTATGGAGAGCATATACGTTCTGAATATGTAGGAGCAGATGCAGATGTTTATGGAGAAGTCGTCTATGAATATGAGGACAGCCAGCCTCTTTTCTATCAAAAAAAAGTATATACCCAAAATCAAAAAATAGCATATGCCATAAGAGCCTTTTCTAATCGGCTTTATCTATATGCCGGAAAGATAAATTTTGAGAGTTTTGATATCGAAACAGAACAAAATCAGCTTCACTTCGGATCAAATTATTATCTGCCGTTTTTTCTGGAAAAATGTTATTATAAAGAATATGTCTATGAGCAGGTGGAATTATCCAAAGAAGAAGTGGAAAAAATACTACAGAAAAACTTAAGTAATTTTTTTGAAAATTTCTTAAAAAAAGGGGTTCAAATTGTTGGAAATAATGTTAAAATACAAATAGACGGAAAAAAAGGGAAAGCTTCTGGAAAAGTTATGATGATAGTGCCCGTGGCGAAAACAGAAGTGATCGAAGCCGTAATAGAAAGGGATGACATATTAAATGAGTATAACAGAAACAATAATTAATTTTCCTTCTGAATACGGTACGAATGTATTTGGGGAGTATGACCGCTACTTAAAGAAGATTGAAAGAGCATTACAAGTGACGATTGTCGCCAGAGATTCGGATATGAAATTAATTGGAACAGAAATAGCTATCAAACGTGCGAGTAATGTTTTTAATCAGTTGATTGCATTAGCGAAAAGAGGAAATGATATCACAGAGCAAAATGTGGACTATGCGATTGCTACCGTATTAGAAAATAAAGAAGATGTTCTTTTAGAGGTGGACGATGAGGTGATCGCTCGGACTATCACGGGAAAGCCTGTGAAACCTAAAACATTAGGGCAGAAATCATATGTGAATACGATCAAAGAGAAGATGATTGTATTCGGAATAGGACCTGCTGGCACAGGAAAGACATATCTTGCGATGGCGATGGCGATTCAAGCTTTTAAAAATAATGATGTGGGAAGAATTATTTTAACTCGTCCAGCGATAGAGGCAGGGGAAAAGTTGGGATTTTTGCCGGGCGATTTACAGAGTAAAGTAGACCCTTATTTAAGACCTCTTTATGATGCTTTATATCAGATTATGGGAGCAGAAAGTTTTTTGTCAAATATGGAAAAGGGATTAATTGAAGTCGCGCCTCTCGCTTATATGAGAGGGCGCACCTTGGATAATGCTTATATTATTTTAGATGAAGCACAAAATACAACGCCAGCTCAGATGAAGATGTTTTTAACTAGAATCGGTTTTGGATCTAAAGTAATCATAACAGGGGATTTATCCCAGAAGGATTTGCCAAGTGGAACTCAATCTGGTTTAGATGTTGCGGTAACAGTATTAAAAAAAGTAGAAGATATAGGATTTTGTTATTTGACCAATCAAGATGTTGTTCGCCATCCGTTAGTACAAAAAATTGTAAAAGCTTATGAAGATTATGAGGAACGCTCGAAAAAAAATGAAAAAGTGAGAAGGGATAGAAAGAGAGAAAAAGATAGGCATATAGAAAGACCATAGCATGTGAAAAAAAGAGAAAAGCTATGGTTGTTTGGAGGTAAATATGGAAAAACTAGACGATAAAAAGCTATTTATAGTCGTTCAAATAGCGAATGCACTCATCAGTATTTTATGTCTTTGTATTGGTTGGAAACTCTATGAAAAATGGACAGGCGAAATGGTTGTGATTTTCTTATGTACCATTTTATTTGGAATTTTTTATACAGGGACAATGAAACAACAGCTTAAGAAGCATTTTATTTGGATTATCGGCTTACATTTATTTGCGATGGCAGTAACTACTCTAGGTTATCCTCTTCCTGCGGTGTTAAGACCGATATTAGCAGTTCCTATGATTATCACTGCTTTAATGGGAGCAGAGTATGGAGTTTTGGCATTAGTATTCTATGCTTCAAATACCATTTTATTTGGAGCAGACCCTGTTGAGAACTTATTATTATATCTAATTATTGGAACAGCGGCATGTTTTTTTGTGGAAAAATGCAGAAATTGGAAAAATGTTATCCTAGTGGGAATCAGTATTATCTTTCTCTATGCTGTTGTGCATAATGCCCTATATTATTACACCTATTTTGAGTTTTCTAATACAGAGATGATAAATGGCTTTTTAGGTGGAGCGATTCAAACCATTTTATTTTTCCTCTCTCTTCTTTATACAAAGAAATTTTTGTTTGAAGGGGAACAGGAAGAAACAGAAGAGGATATATTAGCTCAAAATACTTCTCTTTTGAAAGAGAAAAAGAAAGGAAAGGCTTCTAAACTCACTAAGATTTTAGACTTTTCTTATCCCCCACTGATGGAATTAAAAGAAAGAGATGCCGTTGCTTTTAAACATTCTGTTTTAGTTTCTGAACTTTCCAGCCAAGTAGCAAAAGTGATTTCGTGTAATGCGAATATCGTAAAAGCAGGAGGCTTATATCATGAAATAGGACAGGGATTGGGAGAAGATTATATCAAAGAAGGAGTTAAAATTTGTAAGATGTATCAGTTCCCCAAGGAAGTGATTCAGATTGTAGAAGAACATAATACAAAAATAGCCAAACCCACCTCAAAAGAAGCAGCTATTGTCATGTTATCAGACAGCATTATTACAAATATGGATCAGAGCAGAAAAAAAGAAAATGGAGAAAATATTCCTGCTTCTAGATTAATTCAAAGGGTATTTGATGTGAAAATTGATGATGGTTCTTTGCAATTATCTGGATTAACAGATGCAGAAATCAATACATTACAAGAAATTTATGAACGCTTATTAGACAAATAATGAGATGAGCAAAAGATGAAAATGGAATATTTAGATAATAAAGCGATAGGAGAATACAAAATGACGATTTATATAGAAGAAGAAACAACAAAAGTAGAAGAACTCCATCTCCATCATAAAGAGATAATAGAAAGAGTGATAGAAGCTTCCATAGATTATGAAAATTGTCCTTATGAAGCAGAAATAGAAGTGATTCTTACAGATAATCCTTCTATTCAAGAAATGAATCAACAACATAGAGGAATCGATTCTCCTACAGATGTATTATCCTTTCCTATGATAGACTATCAAATACCATCCGATTTTTCTCATTTAGAAGATGATTCCGAGGATTATTTCAATCCAGAAACAGGAGAACTTTTATTAGGGGATATTGTTATCTCGGTAGAAAAAGTGATAGAACAGGCACAAAAATATGGACATTCTAGGGAAAGAGAACTCGCCTTTTTAGTCGCCCATAGCATGTTACATCTATTTGGATATGACCATATAAAAGAATCTGAGAGAGAAAAAATGGAGAAAAAAAAAAAAGAAATTTTGAACATTTTAGGTATAGAACGATAAAATTAATAGGAGATCAAAAAGATGAAAATGAAACGGTTAGCAAGTATTTTATTATGTGCATGTATGCTATTAACAGCATGTGGAAATTCTGATTCCGAACCAGAGGAAAACACAAATACCACACAGGAAAATACTACCAATACGCCAACTGTAGTTTTGCAGACAGAACCACAAGAAACTACCTTTTCTACAGATGGAAAAATGCGAAGCTATCTGTCAGGAGAATGGGTAGAAGAAGAAATAGGAAAACGCCGACCTATTGCTGTGATGTTAAATAATATTGAAGTTGCTGTGCCGCAGAGTGGAATTGAAAATGCGGATATTGTATATGAAGCGCCTGTGGAAGGTGGACTCACACGTCTGATGGGAATTTTTGAAAATTATGACAGCTTAGATAAAATCGGTTCTGTGCGCAGTTCCAGACTATATTATGTCTATTTTGCAAAGGAATTTGATGCTGTTTATGTACATTACGGACAGGCAATTTATGCAGAATCACTATTAAATAGTAAAAGTATTCAGAACTTAAATGGTTTGCAGTTAGAAGGAACAGTATTTTATCGTACTTCTGACAGAAAAGCTCCTCATAATGCATATACTAGCGCAGATGGAATAGCAAAAGGAATCACTTCAAAAGGATATCGAGAAAATTATGAAGATAGTTATACTGGACACTATTTATTTAATGAAGAAGAACAAGAGATCAATCTAAATGGTACTTCTGCTATAAAAGTGACACCCGGATATCAGATCAATAAACCTTGGTTTGACTATCATGCAGATGATGGCTTATACTATCGTTCTCAATATGGAGATAAACAGATAGACGACTTGACAAATCAGCAATTAACATATAAAAATATTATTATGCAATATGTGAATTATTATGACTATGGAGATGGCTATTTAAATATTACAGTCAATGGTAGCGGAAAAGGAAAATATATTACGAATGGAAAAGCGATCGATATCACTTGGAAAAAAGACACCGAATTTGGACCTACACGCTATTATGATGAATCTGGAACAGAAATTGTATTAAATCGAGGAAAGACATGGGTATGTATTATTCAAAATGATAGAACAAATAAAATAGAAATCGAATAATGGTACAATTCAGGAGGTAATAGAGATGACAAAGGAAGCATTACTTCAGGCTGCAAAAGAGGGAATGAAAAAATCATACTCACCATATTCTAATTTTTCAGTAGGAGCGGCTTTGCTGACAAAAGATGGAAGAGTATTCACAGGGTGTAATATAGAAAATGCCTCTTATGGAGCAGCTATTTGTGCAGAAAGAACAGCGATGGTAAAAGCTATTTCAGAGGGATATCAAGAATTTGAAAAAATTGCGATTGTATGTTCTAATGGAACATTTGCATATCCTTGTGGCATTTGCCGTCAGTTTATATCGGAATTTATGTTAGATGGTACAGTCATAATAGAAGATAAAAATGCAGGAATTCGGGAAATACCAGTAAAAGACCTTCTTCCAGAGGCTTTTACCAGAAAGGACCTAATCAATGGGTAAACGTAACAGAAGAACCAATAATTTCATTGTACAGGGAAGTATTTTAGCAATAGCAGGTTTAATCGTTCGGATTATCGGTTTGTTATATCGAATTCCTATGACAAATATCATTGGTGATGAGGGAATGGGATATTATTCTTTTGCATTTGAACCTTATTCCGTTATGCTTCTTCTTTCTTATCACGGATTACCTACTGCAGTATCGAAATTAGTAGCAGCCAGAAACGGAGAAGGAAAGTTTAAAAATTCTTATCGTGTATTTCAATGTGCGATGATCATAGCTATTGTGATTGGTATTATAACTGGCGCTATCACATATTTTGGGGCAGGATTTATCGCAGGCAAATTGAGTAATCAGCCTATGAGTACCTATGCTTTAAAAATATTAGGACCGACTATTTTTATTCTATCCATTATGGGAATTTTAAGAGGATATTTCCAAGGTATGGGAACGATGGTTCCAACTGCAATTTCTCAAGTAATAGAAGCTATTGTAAATGCTGTGATCAGTTTAGTCGCTGCCTCTTATCTATTTCATGTTGGAAAAAATTATGACTTGGTGACAAATTCACGTTCTCATGCGGAAGCATATGGCGCAGCAGGCGGCACAATGGGAACATGTATCGGAGCAATAGCAGGTTTAATCTTCCTGATTTTAGTTTTTATGTTATATAAAAATCTTTTAAGAAAACAGATGAAAAAAGATAAATCGCGCCATAGAGAAGATTATGCAGATATCGCGAGAAAGTTATTATGGACATCTGCTCCTATTATTTTAAGCTCTATTATTTTTAATATATCTACTACATTTGATGGCGCATTATTCAGTAATTTAATGCCGATTGCTACGAAAATGGAAGAAGAAGAGGTGGCGGCACTCTGGGGGGTATTCACAGGAAAGTATAAAATCATGATAATGGTTCCTGTCGCGATTGCCACCGCTTTAGCTACTTCTATTGTGCCAGATTTTAGCGAGGAAATGGCGGCTGGAAAAAAGGGGAGAATAGCGAATAAAATTCAATATTCCATACGTTTCACCATGATAGTAGCAATTCCATCTGCTATAGGACTCAGTGTATTAGCAAGACCGATTTTAACATTATTATTTCATAATGTGAGTGATATCGATGTGAATTTATTGCGTTTTGGTACAATCGCCGTTATTTTTTATTCTTTATCTACTATCACAAATGCTGTTTTACAGGGAATTAATTTGATGAAAAAACCTGTAACACATGCGACGATTTCTTTGGTGATTCATTTAGTGATATTAGCATTTTTAATTGGAGTCTGTAAACTTCATATCTATGGAGTTTTAATTTCTTATATTATATTTGCGTTAATTATTTGTGTGTTAAATGCACTCACGATTCAGGCGAAATTATCCTATAAACAAGAGTGGATCAAAACATTCTTATTGCCTGCGATATCTTCTGCATTCATGGGGGGTATTGTATATGGAATCTATTATTTACTTTATAAGACAGTAAAAAGTAATCTTTTTGCTCTTTTAATTTCTATTTTAGTAGGAGTGATTATTTATTTTGTTATGCTGTTATTATTAAAATGTATTGATGAAAATGATCTTCGTCGTATGCCATTAGGAGAAAAAATTATAGTGGCGGCGAGAATCTTACATTTACTATAAAATAGATCAATAGCAAATAAAAAAGCTGTTGCATGAAATATGATATTGGTTATCATATCATTCATGCAACAGTTTTTTAGATAAAAAGAGAGATTAACTGCTGTAAGTTTCTAAAAATTCATATAATTCTTCTATGTTTTCTATATATTTTCCAGATAGAATTTCCTGTTTGAGATTTTCTGGCAAATCTGCAAATTTTATTTCTGTATAGGCATATAGAGTATCATCAGAAACTTGTCTTACAATTACTTTTCCCATCTGTACATCTAAATAAAAGGTATATTCTATTTTTGGAGTAGAATAAGTTTTTCTTACAATTACTTTGTCTTCTGAAAATGTAGTTAATTCATAACTGATCAGTCCTGCTTTTCTTTCTTCTTCTGGTAGATTTTCCATATATTCTTGAATATAATCTGTTAATTTCTTTCGATTAAATCCCACTACTTCAGATGGAACATCTATAATTTCTTGTGAAATCGTATTTTCGATTAACGAATAATATTCTATGATATAAGTGGTATTATTTTGAATAATAGCTTCTTTTACATTTTCGGCTGCGATATAGGTAATCGGTTCTGTTATGTGATTGGATATAGGCGGCATCTCTACCTTATCCATAGTGACACGGTAACTGGCATAATATGCGATAGAAAATAAAATACCAATGGCAAAAAAAGAAATGATATACCATCTTTTCAAGAAAACTCCTCCTTATCATTGACCCTATGTGTATATTATTTTTATTTTTTCCAATATTTTGTAATTTTATACTTTTTTATTTAGAAAGAATGGAGAGAGGGGGGATTGAGTCGTGTGTGGTTCACGCTTTTGAGGTGAGTCTACCCTTATAAGACGCGCTTTCGCTCCGTTCCAGACGTAACGGTACTAAATTCGCCGTTTCGCTTCTTGCGAAACTGCTCATTAAGTGCCGACGTCTTCCAAGGGTCTTTTAAGGGTAGACTCACCTCAAAAGCTTACTTTATATCGACGGTGTAGGTACGTTTTTGTTCGCATTTTTTCTCGCAAAAAGGAATGAAAGAGATATGGTTTTGTTTTTTATAGAAAATAATCTTTTAATGGAGAGGAGCAGTATAAATGAACGATAGAAATAAAGGTAATGAAGAGGAAAGAGTTAGAGCTTTTCAAATTACAAATGAAATTAATACGATAGGGAAAGTTTTAATCTTTTTAATCATTTGATGGAAACGAATTATATCCAAGTATTCAAGCAAAAGCAGCACAACTTTGTTTCAGTTTAGTAAAAAATCATGCAATGATAGACGGAAATAAAAAACTTGGTGCACATGTAATGCTGATCTTTCTAGCGTTAAATGGATATGAGTTGTCTTATAGTCAAAAGGATTTAAGCAATATTATTCTTGCCTTGGCTTCTGGAGAGAGAATATTGCAATGGATTATTGAGCATCAAAAATAAGTTTTCGTTGTATGAGATCGATTTGTACACATTAATTATGATAAAAAATAACTGAAAGAAGAGAAAAACTCCTAAAAACGTCATATATTGAAAGATAGAAAAAAGACATGTAGTTTTTTAGGGTAGAACAGCCTATAAACTAGCAGAGGGAAGGAAGTATTCCAAAAGAAACCCCTTGGAAGACGTTGGTACTTAATGAGCAGTT
>CANRVK010000128.1 GCA_947643285.1 uncultured Eubacteriaceae bacterium | reverse complement strand
TCGCTTCTTGCGAAACCGCTCATTAAGTACCGACGTCTTCCAAGGGGCTTCTTTTGGAATTATTCCTCGCCTTCGCTAGTTTGTCGGCTATTCTAGGAAAATGGAAAGAAAATCGTACTGTTTAGAAGAGAAAGCAATTTTTTATTTTTGGGGTTTGGTAAAGGGTTAAAAATTGTTATTATTTACTTTAATAACGCAAATGGCGCTTTGTAAACTTACCTATGCTATAAACTAGCACAGGAGGGGGATTACTATTCCAAAAGAAACCCCTTGGAAGACGTTGGCACTTAATGAGCAGCCCTGATAAGGGTTGCGAATTTAGTGTCCGCTACGTCTGGAACGGAGCGGGAGCGCGGTTTCGTTGGAATAGTAATCCCCCTCCTGTGCGAACCTTTGATGATAGTGTTCTCTTTACTTTTATTTACTTATTTTTTTAGTTTGTGTATATGGTATCATTTTTTTTATTGGAATGAAGAATGATAGGATGCTATGGAGGGAAAATGGATATTTTAAAAATAATACAACAGGAATTAGAGGTAAAGTTATCTCAGGTAGAAGCAGCCGTGCGGTTAATTGATGAGGGGAATACGATCCCTTTTATTGCTCGTTATAGGAAAGAGGCGACGGGGGCTTTAAATGATGAGCAACTCAGAAAATTAAATGAAAGGCTTCAATATTTAAGGAGCTTAGAAGAGAAGAAACAACAGGTTTTGAGTACAATAGAAGAACAGGGGAAATTGACAGAAGAGCTGCGAGGTGAGATTGAGAATGCGAGTACGCTTGTGGCGGTAGAAGACTTATATCGCCCTTATCGTCCGAAGAGGAGGACTAGAGCGACGATAGCGAAAGAAAAAGGGTTAGAGCCGCTTGCTGCTTTGATACGGCTGCAGATGACAGAGGTATCTGTTTTAGAGTGTGCAAAAGAATATATCTCGGAAGAACAGGGAATAAAGACAGAAGAAGAGGCGCTAGAAGGGGCAAAGGATATTTTGGCAGAAGATATTTCAGATGAAGCAGATTATAGAACTTATATCAGGAAGATCACGATAGAAGAGGGGAACGTGCTCTCACAGGCAAAGGATCTAGAGGCAGAATCTGTCTATGAAATGTATTATAATTTTGAAGAACCTGTCAAGAAAATAGCAGGACATCGAGTTTTGGCGCTCAATCGAGGGGAAAAGGAAAAAGTATTGACGGTGAAGATAAGTGCACCAGAAGAGAAAATTTTAAGGTATTTGAAAAAGCAGGTTATTAGGGAAGAAAATTTGAATACGGCTGGTATTTTGGAGGACGTAATAGAAGATAGCTATAAGCGTCTGATCGCGCCAGCGATAGAAAGGGAGATCAGGAATTATCTGACAGAGCAGGCGGAAGATAGTGCGATTCAAGTGTTTGGGAAGAATTTGACTCAGTTGTTGATGCAGCCTCCTATTGTGGGACAGGTTGTATTGGGATGGGATCCTGCTTTTCGGACAGGGTGTAAGTTAGCTGTTGTAGATGCTACTGGAAAGGTGTTAGATACTGCGGTTATTTATCCGACTGCTCCTCAAAATAAAGTAGAGGAAGCAAAGAAAGTCTTAAAGGAATGGATAGAAAAGTATCATGTTACGCTCATTTCTTTGGGGAATGGGACGGCTTCTAGGGAATCGGAAATGGTAATTGTGGAGTTGTTAAAGGAAATAAAACAGACGGTTTCTTATGTGATTGTGAATGAAGCGGGGGCATCGGTGTATTCTGCGAGTAAATTAGCGACAGAAGAATTTCCAAACTTTGATGTTGGACAGAGGAGTGCGGCATCGATTGCCAGAAGATTGCAAGATCCATTGGCAGAGTTGGTGAAGATAGATCCAAAATCGATTGGGGTGGGACAGTATCAGCATGATATGGATCAGAAAAAGTTAGGGGAAGCTTTAAATGCTGTGGTAGAGGATTGTGTCAATAAAGTAGGAGTTGACTTAAATACTGCTTCGGCGTCTTTGTTGGAATATATTTCAGGTATTTCAAAGACTGTCGCAAAGAATATTGTGACTTATCGAGAAGAAAATGGAAAATTTGAAACGCGAAGCCAGTTATTAAAAGTTCCTAAATTAGGACCAAAAGCGTATGAACAATGTGCAGGTTTTATGAGAATACAGGGAGGAAAAAATCCTTTAGATGCGACAAGTGTTCACCCGGAAAGTTATGAGAAAGCGATGGCTTTGTTAGAGCGATTGGGATATTCTTTCAAGGACTTTACGCTGAAAGGATTGGCTGGAATCAGTCAGAAAATAAAAGAGGAGAAAGGGCTTTCACAAGAATTAGGGATAGGAGAGATCACATTACAAGATATCGGAAAGGAATTAGAAAAACCAGCAAGAGATCCCAGAGAAGAGATGCCAAAGCCTATTCTGAGGACAGATGTATTAGAGATGAAAGATTTAGAGGCAGGTATGATATTAAAGGGTACAGTGAGAAATGTGATTGATTTTGGAGCGTTTGTAGATATCGGAGTTCATCAAGATGGATTAGTTCATATTTCACAGATGTCAGATAAATATATTAAACATCCCTTAGAGGTAGTCAGTGTAGGAGATATTGTAGAGGTAAAGGTGATATCAGTAGACTTAAATAAAAAGAGAATACAGCTCACCATGAAATTATAGAGGAAAGATCAATGGGAAAAGAGGAAAAAATACAGATAACTGTTAAAATAAGAGTGAAGGATATGTTTTATTTTATGATGTATCATACTTATTACAGTATGGGTGGGATAGTCAGTTTATTGTTTAGTTTGGTTTCTTTTGTAATACTTTTGGTGACATGGAAAAAAGTAGATCTGCCTTATCAGGTTTTATTAATGATATGTGCGCTGTTATTTACGGTGGTAAATCCTATTTTATTGTATGTTCGTTCTATGAAGCAAGTAAAGTTAAGTCCAGCTTTAAAAAAGCCTATTCTCTATACCTTTTATGACAAGGGATTTTCTATACAGCAAGAAAAGGAAAAAGCATCTGCACAGTGGAATGAGTTATGGAAAATTGTGGATAAAAGGCATTATATTCTTTTATATGGGGATCGCGTACATGCCAATATTCTGCCGAAAGACCAGATGGACGGGAAAGAAAAAGAAATTTCTGCATGGATAAAGGAGTCTAGAAAATAAAATGGAAAAAGGACAAGTTATGATTTTTGAAACCAATCATTCAAAAGAAACATTTGAATTGGGGAAACAGTTGGGAAAAGAAGCAAAAAAGGGACAGATTTATTGTTTGAATGGTTCTTTAGGGGTGGGAAAAACAGTGTTTACGCAAGGATTTGCCGCTGGTTTAGAGATAAAAGAAGCGATCAATAGCCCAACTTTTACGATTGTACAAGAATATGAAGAAGGCAGACTTCCTTTTTATCATTTTGACGTGTATCGGATAGGAGATAGAGAGGAGATGGAAGAAATTGGATATGAAGATTATTTCTTTGGAGAGGGGATCTGTTTGATTGAATGGGCAGATTTGATTCAAGAACTTCTTCCAGAGAATTGTATTTTTATTCAAATAGAAAAAGATTTAGAAAAAGGATTTGATTATCGGAAAATTCAAATAGAGGTAAAATAGATGAAAATATTAGCATTAGATTCCTCTTCTTTAGTCGCTTCTGTGGCAATTATTACAGATGATATTTTAACAGCAGAGTATACGATAAATTATAAAAAAACTCATTCTCAAACTCTGCTGCCTATGTTAGATGAAATGGCGAAAAATATTGATTTGGATTTGAATAGCATAGATGCAATAGCGATAGCTTCTGGACCGGGGTCTTTTACGGGACTCAGAATAGGAGCTGCTACGGCGAAAGGGTTAGGGTTGGCGTTAAATAAGCCGATTATCGCTGTACCCACATTAGAAGCGATGGCATATAATATTTATGCATATGATCGTTTTATTGTTCCCATTATGGACGCTAGAAGAGATCAGGTATATACAGGGATTTATCAGATGGAAGAGGAAGAGATAAAAATAATAAAATATCCCTGTGCGATAGCGATAGAAGAGCTTTTGGAAGAATTGAATAAATGGCAGGAAAAGGTCGTCTTTGTGGGAGATGGTATTCCTGTGATGAAGGAGAAAATAGAAGAAAAATTAAAAGTGCCTTATCAATTTGCTCCTGCTCATTTGAATCGGCAGAGGGCGGGGGCTGTAGGAGCGCTTGGAAGTATTTATTATCAAAAAGGAAAAATAGAAACAGCCGCTGAACATAAGCCAGATTACTTAAGGTTATCACAAGCAGAGAGAGAACTCGCTCAAAAAAATCAAAAAATATTAAAGCTGCGTAAAATGGAAGTAGAGGATTTAAAAAAGGTATTTGAAATAGAAAAGCAGAGTTTTAATATTCCATGGAGTGAACAGAGTTTTTTAGAAACTATGAAAGAGAAGGATTTTTACTATTGGGTGGCAGAAGAACAAGGAGAAGTTATCGCTTATTTAAACCTTCAAAAGATATTAGAAGAAGGGGATATTTATAAGATTGCTGTTAGAACGGATAAGCGAGGACAGGGGATTGGAGAACAACTATTAGAATATGCCATACAAGAGGTGAAGAAGGAAGGAATCACACAGATCACTCTAGAAGTGAGAAAAAGTAATGCAGCGGCGATTTCTTTATATCAAAAAAAGGGATTCTCACAGGAGGGTATCCGCCCTGACTATTATGAAAAGCCAAAAGAAGATGCTATTATTATGTGGAAAAGGGTTCTTTGAGAGGAATTACCATTGTAAAACATACCTGTTTTCATTTATAATAGGACTGTCTTAATTAGAAACGAAAATTGAGGCAGTTTTTTATTTTTACGAAATCTATGACGGAAGTTATGCTGTATCAAGAGAATATTTTGTTCTCTTGATATTTGATTATTTTTTCTTATAAAAAATTGCCTTATAAGTATACTCTTTTTTGTATAGAATGGTATACCGTTAAAGAAAGAGAAAAAAGATTTATGCTAAAATAGATGGGGCATAGATATCTTGAAGAAAACAGTGAGTATGGAGGACAAGAAGATGCATAAATATCAAAATGCAAAAGAAAAACAATTAGAAAAATTGATTTGTAATTGTTGTGGGAAGGTATTTTTAGTAGAAAAAGGCATTGTAAAAGAGGGAGTTTGTTCTGTGGATTGTCTATGGGGGTATTTTTCAGAAAAAGATGGAGAACGCCATCAATTTGATTTATGTGAAGCTTGTTACGATAAAATAACAGGAAATTTCAAGATTCCCGTGGACAAAATTTCCGAAAAAGAACTTTTATAATAAATATTTGCCTAAAACTTCCATTTTGTGCTAAAATATAATTAAAATAAGACGAAATGGAAGTAAGGAGAAATTATTATTATGTTAGATGTATGTTTATTAGGGACAGGAGGAATGATGCCACTCCCATATCGCTGGCTGACCTCTTTATTAACCAGATATAATGGAAGCAGTATTTTAATTGATTGTGGAGAAGGAACACAAATTGCATTAAAAGAAAAAGGGTGGAGTGCAAAACCGATTGATACGATTTGTTTTACTCATTATCATGCAGATCATATCAGTGGTCTGCCGGGGCTATTATTGACCATGGGAAATGCAGAACGCACAGAACCTGTCAATATGATAGGACCAAAAGGGTTGGAGAAAGTAGTATCAGCTTTGCGCACAATAGCTCCAGAGCTTCCGTTTCCTATCCGATATATAGAGTTAAAAGAGCCAAAAGAAACCATCACTTTAGGACAAGAAAATCTCAAAATAGAAGCATTCCGTGTGAACCATAATATTTTATGCTATGGTTATTCTATCGTCATAGATAGAATCGGAAAATTTCAAGTGGAAAAAGCTATGGCATATGAAGTGCCAAAAACTGGTTGGGGAAAGCTTCAAAAGGGAGAAAGTGTAGAAGTGAACGGAAAAACGATTACACCAGATATGGTGTTGGGAGAGAGTAGAAAAGGAATTAAACTCACTTATTGTACAGATACCAGACCTACAGCTTCCATTGTAGAAGCTGCTGTGGATTCAGACCTATTCATCTGTGAAGGAATGTATGGAGAGGAAGGAAAGGAAGAAAAAGCAAAAGAGTATAAGCATATGACATTTTATGAAGCTGCTCAAATAGCGAAGGAAGCCAATCCAAGACAAATGTGGCTGACACATTATAGTCCATCCTTGATGAAACCAGAAGAATTTATGCCCAAAGTAAAGAAAATATTTGCAAATGCGGAAGCGGGAAAAGACGGAAAGACAATACAATTAAAATTTGAAAATGAAGAATAGGGTCTTTTTATAAAAGATAGAAAAAGCTGGATTTAGAAAGTGATGATTCTTAATATCATTTAAAATTTTCACGAAAGGTTGTGATGGTATGAAGAAAGCAAAAAATTTTAGAGGAATTATATTAGTTATTTTGGTTATTGCATTAGGAGTGACTGTTTATACGTATTCATTAAATAAAGGTACTCTTACTCCAACAGAGAAAAACTCTGAAGACGAAGCAGGAAAGTTAGCGAGCAGAAACTTAGAAACAGACTATCCTAATACGCCTCGGAAAGTAATAGAATATTACAGTCAAATCATGAAATGTTTTTATGGAGAAGAACTAAGTGAGGAAACATTAAAAAAATTAGTACAACAGACAAGGTTGTTGTATGATGAAGAATTATTAGCACAGAATCCAGAAGAAGATGCATTAAAACAGACCAAAGATTATATTGAGGAATTTAGGGAAAATAACAACAAGATAACAGAATATATTATTGAGGATAGTAAGGATATCGAGTATTATACAAAAGATGATGCTAGTTATGCTATCGTGACAACTGCATATTTCACACGCGACAAATCAGGAGCATCCAAAACATATGAAGATTATCTTTTGAGAAAAGATAAAGATGGAAATTGGAAGATATTAGGGTGGGAATTAACAGAGAAAGCATCAGAGGAAGAATAGGGAAAAGAAATGGAAGATATTATTATATTGGCAATAGAAAGTTCTTGTGATGAAACAGCAGCAGCAGTGGTGAGGAATGGAAGAGAAGTTTTGTCCAATATCATTTCCTCACAAATCGCATTGCATACAGTGTATGGAGGAGTAGTTCCAGAAATAGCTTCTAGAAAACATATCGAAAAAATAAATCAAGTGATAGAAACAGCGCTTTTAGAGGCTAAATTAACTTTAGATGATATCACAGCAGTAGGTGTCACCTATGGACCGGGGCTGGTGGGCGCTTTATTGGTAGGGGTAGCGGAGGCAAAAGCGATATGTTATGCGAAGAAATTACCTTTAATAGGGGTACATCATATCGAAGGTCATGTGTCTGCTAATTTTATTGAAAATAAAGAGTTAGAACCTCCATTTATGTGTTTGATTGTATCAGGAGGTCATACACATTTAGTAGTAGTGAAAGATTATGGACAGTATGAGATCATAGGAAAGACAAGAGATGATGCGGCAGGAGAGGCATTTGATAAAGTGGCAAGAGCTGTAGGGCTTGGATATCCGGGAGGACCTAAGATAGATAAGCTGGCGAAAGAGGGAAATCCTGATGCGATTGATTTTCCACGCGCTCATATAGATGGAGCGGATTATGATTTCAGTTTCAGTGGGGTAAAATCGGCTGTTCTCAACTATTTGAATGGAGCGCAGATGAAGGGAATAGAAGTGAATAAAGCGGATTTAGTAGCTTCCTTTCAGGCTTCTATTGTAGATGTTTTAGTGGAACATGCGATAAATGCTACAAAGGAATATCATATGGATAAATTAGCGATTGCAGGGGGAGTGGCATCTAATTCTGCTCTTCGCAGCGCGATGAAAGAGGCATGTGAAAAAAATGGAATACAATTTTTCTATCCATCTCCTATTTTCTGTACAGATAACGCCGCGATGATAGGGGCAGCAGCTTATTATGAATATCAAAAAGGGACTAGACATGGATGGGATTTGAATGCAGTTGCAAATTTAAAACTGGGAGAAAGATAACTGTGGGGAATCAAAAGGTATGTGCTATTGTCTTAGCAGCAGGACAGGGGAAGAGGATGAAAAGCAGTGTACAAAAACAATATATGCTTTTGAAAGGACATCCTATTTTATATTATTCGTTAAAAGCTTTTGAAGATAGAGAGGAAATCGGAAAGATTGTTTTAGTGGTGGGAAAAGGAGAGATTTCTTATTGCAGAAGAGAAATTGTAGAAAAGTATGGGTTTCAGAAAGTGACAGATATCATAGAGGGCGGAAAAGAGAGATATCATTCTGTTTATGAAGGGCTTAAGGGGTTAAAAGAGGAATGTGATTATGTTTTGATTCATGATGGCGCTAGACCTTTTATCACAGAAGAGATGATCATAAATGTGATAGAGAGTGTGAAGAAGTATGGGGCTTGTACGGTTGGAATGCCTGTAAAAGATACGATTAAGATTGTGAATGAAGAGGATTTTTGTGTGCATACGCCAGAACGTGCAAAAGTCTGGGCAATACAGACACCACAGGCATTTGAATATAAAATAATAAAGTCTGCCTATGATAAATTAATGCAGAAAGAAATTATGGTGACAGATGATGCTATGGTAGTGGAACAATTTATGAATATACCAGTGAAATTAATAAAAGGTACATATGAGAATATTAAAATTACTACACAAGAAGATTGGAAGATAGCAGAGGTTTTGATGGAGGGGTGATGTTGTTTGATGGAAGGTTTATTAAGGTTCGTTAAGGTTCACTGAGGTTTATTAAGGTTCGCCGTGGAACTCATCTATTCCAACGAAGCCGCGCTTTCGCTCCGTTCCAGACGTAGCGGTACTAAATTC
>CANRVK010000127.1 GCA_947643285.1 uncultured Eubacteriaceae bacterium | reverse complement strand
AAGAAATCGGAGTAACAGAGTATCCAGCAAACTCAAATAAAGTAAAATATAATACTGCCTATTATGGAAGAGAAGTGTTTGGAGCAGCGTATCCTTGGTGTTGCGCGTTCATTTGGTGGCTTTTTCAGCAAGCAGGAGCAAAAGAATTGTTTTTTAATGGAGGTAAAACAGCTTCCTGTACTACTTTAATGAATTATTATAAGAATAAAAATCAATTTAAAATTTCTCATCCACAGGCAGGAGATTTAGTATTTTTCAATTTTGATAAAAATGCAGCAGACGCAGAGCACATTGGGATTGTAGAGAGCGTAAATGGAGGAATTGTGATCACGATAGAGGGGAACACAGGGACAACGAATGACGCCAATGGGGGAGCGGTGATGAGGAGGGAAAGAAGAACCTCTGTTATATTAGGATATGCTACGCCTGCTTATGAGGAGGAAAAGGTAGGATGGATACAGGAAGGAAAGCATTGGTGGTATTGTCATGCGGATGGAAGTTATACAAAAGATGATTGGGAGCAGATAGAAGGCAAGTGGTATTATTTTGACGCAGATGGATGGATGGTAACAGGATGGCTAAAGAAAGATGATAAGTGGTATTATCTGAAATCAGATGGTAGCATGGCAGAAAATGAAATGATAGTAGTGCCATCGAAAGAACATGGGCAAGAAGTCTATTGTTTTGGTGATGATGGACATCTGTTAAAGAGCAATGGAAGAGGGGCGTTAGTATAAAAGTTTGATGATTTGAAGACATTTTCGTTAATAGGGCGGAAAAAATTTGAAATATTTTTGAAAAAACTCTTGACATTCTTGTACGGACTGATATAATATAAGTGTACGGACAAGAACGGAGGTGAAAAAATGTCCCCTAGACCCAAATTGGACAATGCTAAAAGAAAAAGGTTTGAAATTCGTTTAAATGATGAAATGTCAGAAATATTAGAGGAATGTTCTGAAAAACTTGATATTACAAAAACAGAAGTAATAAATAAAGGTATTCTTATGGTAAAGTCCGATATAGATAAAAAAAAGGAGTAGTTGTTTGCCCTACCAAGACTAGACAACTACTCAAACCTGATACGAAAATATCGTAAATCTATTATACCTTATTTTTCGTATCGTGGCAAGCAGAAAATGGACATTGAAAACAGAAAAAGAAAGGTAAGGTATGATTTATGAGAAATGAAGTAAAAACATTTGAAAATGAAAAATTAAATTTGCAGGTTAGAACAATTACAAATGAAGATGGAAGTATATCTGTGAGTGCAGAAGATACAGCAGTTGGTTTTGGATGGTATAAAACAGAAATTAAAAATGGAAAGAAATATATTTCTATTCGCTGGGAAAGAGTAAATAGTTTTAGTGCAGAATGTGGTTTCGACCATTTGTGGGCGAAAGATGATTATATTCCAGAAAGCTTATTTTATATGTTAGGTATGAAAGCAAATAATGAAAAGGCAGTAAAATTTCAGAAATGGATCGCGTTTGAAGTACTTCCATCCCTTCGCAAAACCGGCACATACAGTGTTAATACTATATATCAATATCCCGTTACGCCAGCAGCAGGAGCAGCAGCGGCAGAGTTGGGAAGAGTAACTGTAAAAATTATGAAAATGCAAGGTTCAGCACCTCATGAAATTGCGGCAGTCTTCAAGATGGAATGTGAACAACTAGGAATAGAATTACCTGCAGATTTCGTGAAAATCCCCGCGTATGAACAATTATCTTTTAATGAGATAATCACAAGATAGGAGGGGATAGATATGGACGTGAAATTATTAAATTTAAGTGAGTTACTCTACCAAATCCAAGATATGCAGGCAAAGATAAACCTTCAAATCACAGACCTAAAACAAGATTACTTTTGCTACACAGAACCAAACGTAGGACTTTATGAGAGAGCCAAGCTAAATTGTAGCATAGCAGAGGATTACAGCAATAACATTGCTTATGCGATAGATGAAGCGAGAGAAGCAATCGAAGAGCTTATCAAAGAAAGTGCAGACAGGCAGAAGGGTGGGGCAGCATGAGTAAAGAGGAATATAAAAAAAGTATTATGATGTTAGTGGATAAATTAGAAAATAAAGAAAAATTAAAGAAGATATATACTTTTGCAAAAGTGTGGTGCGAGTGGGAAGAAGTAGATAAAAATAAGAAATAAAGTTCTGTCGATCCCTGATAGTGTAAAAAACTAGGGGGATCGACAAAGGCAGGAAAGAACAGAGAAAAGTAAAAAAATAGCTTGACTTTTATGGAAAATGTTGTAAGATAGAGGTAGATGAGAAAGAGGTAGACAAAAGAGGCTGATAAAAGACAGGAACTATAAAGGCTAGAAGGAAGATAGATTTGAATTTAACCATATTGGAATGTAAATTATTTTCCGACACACTGAAAACAAGGTCCCCGAAATTTGAATTTAACCATATTGGAATGTAAATTAATTCTTTTCATCCAACAGCCGATTAAATCTCTCCAATTTGAATTTAACCATATTGGAATGTAAATACTTGCAGAGGTTTACGGAACAGCAGCAGACAATAATTTGAATTTAACCATATTGGAATGTAAATACAGTTTGATGGTTCGTAATTTCCGTTCACGTCTATATTTGAATTTAACCATATTGGAATGTAAATAAATCATTGATGTAAATGAAAAATGGGAAGGGCGTTATTTGAATTTAACCATATTGGAATGTAAATCCTGACATTTCCAGACTGATTAGGCGTAAATCCAATTTGAATTTAACCATATTGGAATGTAAATGAATTAAGAGATACAAAGAATACTCTTTCTGGCGAATTTGAATTTAACCATATTGGAATGTAAATGAAAGAAGAGAAGGGTGCTTATTGAATGAGTGCCCATTTGAATTTAACCATATTGGAATGTAAATTATTAGAATGTAAATGATTAAGATATAAATATGTGAGAAGATAAATTAAAAAATAAAAAGGACATCTAAATATAGATGTTCTTTTTTTGCGCCAAAAAAAGGAGAGTGATAAAATGGGAGGAATATCTAGTACAATACGATTAACAGACGCTATGACGCCAGTGCTGACAAATATTGCAAGTGCTTTACATATGACACTTAACGCATTTGAAGCTATGCAGGCAGCGGCAAGCGCAAATATGGATACGACATCTTTTGACGCGGCAAAAGCGTCTATACAAGAAGCAGATATTGCATTAGCAAATTATAAAGAGAGATTAAATCAATTAAATAATCAACCACCTGTTCCTCCAGTACCGCCGCAACCGCCTGTCCCACAGTGGGAAAATTTGAATACGTCACAGATTTTTACAAATTCGGGAGCAGAAAGATTTACAGAGGAAATCAATGCGGCTAACTCGGCAATACGGCAGGTATTACAATCACAACAGCAAATAAGTACACAAGCGGCAAGCGTAAATATTATTCCAACGTCTGCGTTAAATGATTTTAATAATGTTCAAGAACGTATTTATCAAGTACAGTCTGCCATACGAGAAATAGAAAATATTCCAATTTATATGCGTACTGACGGCATGAACAATCAGTTAGAAGCGATCAGGGAACAAATGCAGGGTGTTGGAGTATTGCAGAACCAAATAAGCAGTTCTATTATTAATATGGATACAGCAGGAGCAAATGCTTCACTACAGCAACTTAATGATACAATGGATAGCATAATGAGAAGTGTAAGGAATATTAATGCACAGCAAATAACGCCACTGTGGCAGTCAACAAGTGATGTGCCTGTTTTTCAGAATACAGGTTCAGCACGCTTTCAAGCGGAAATTAATGCAGCAAATACAGCAATGCAAAAGATGTTACAAGTACAAGAGCAAGTTAGGGCTAGTAGTGCTAATATGAGAATATTGCCGCCTGCGGCGCAACAAGACATTACAAATATGGGGAATAGGGTACAGCAACTTGCGCAGAAGATACAGCAGATTAATAGAATACCAGTCAGCATGAGAACAGAGGCGCTGAATAATCAAGTAGAGAATTTAAGAGGGCAATTCGCACAAGCAACACAATCCATGCAAGCGTTAAATGCGGCTATGCAACAAGGGGATTTAAGCGCAGCAAATGCAGCGGCTCAACAGTTAAATAATACGCTTAGCACAGCGGAGAGGAATATAAGGGATAATATTAATGCGCAAAATAACTTTAATCAGTCGGTGAAACAGGGAACGGCAGCGGCAAGCGGATTAGAGAGCATGATAAAGAGGTATGGAGCAGCAATTTTGAGTTTTGCAGGAGTAAAGAAAGTACTGAATTTGACGGATACATTGACACAAACAAACGCGCGTATCGCGATGATGGTGGGAGGTTATGATCAGGTAGCAGATGTGCAAGATAAAGTATTTGAAGCAGCGCAAAGGGCGCGAGGCGATTATCAAGCTATGCTTGATATGATTGGAAAATTTGGTTTGAGAGCGAAAGCGGCGTTCCCCGACACGAACGAAACAATTCAGTTTGCGGAAAATTTGAACAAGATGTACGCAATCGCAGGAGCGACACAAATGGAGCAAGCAAGTGCAACGTTGCAATTGACTCAGGCACTCGGTTCTGGGGTATTGCGAGGGCAGGAATTGAACGCAGTGTTTAATGCTGCGCCAAACGTAATCCAGACGATAGCGGATTACTTGAACGTAGATATTGGAAAAATTAGGGAGATGGCAGCAGAAGGGGAAATTACAGCAAGCGTTGTAAAAAATGCGTTGTTATCAGCGACAGAAAGTATTGATAAGCAATTTAAACAGATGCCTGTCACATTTTCACAAGTGATGACAAGTATCGCTAATCAGGCATTGATGGAGTTTCAGCCAGTGATAACGCGAATTAGTGAAATTACATCAAGCGATAGATTTCAATCAATGGTGAATGGGACTATAAATGGATTGACCACTTTAGCGAGTGTGGCTACAGAGGCATTTGATATATTAAGCACGGGAGCGGCGTTTGTTTATGATAATTGGAATGTGATTGAGCCAGTTGTGTTGGGAGTGGTAGCGGCATTTGTATTGTATACAGCAGCAGTGACAGCGCATAATACGACATTAGTAATACATAATGCGCTAGAAAAGTTAGCAACTTTTCAAGAAACTGTTCACGCTGCCGCGACAGCAAGGCAGTCAGGAGCAACATTTGCCGCGACAGCAGCTCAGCATGGATTTAATGCTGCACTGATGGCGTGTCCACTTACATGGATAATTATTATAATCATAGCTATTATATCTATATTTTATGCGCTTATCGCAGTAATTAATAGAGTAACAGGAGATAGTATAAGCGCAACAGGACTTATTGTAGGAGCGCTATCAGTTGCACTCGCAGCTATCGGAAATTTACTTTTAGCATTAGCGGAATTAGTACTAGGTGTTGTTAATTTCCTCGTTAATCCATTTCTAAATTTTGCAAATTTTATTGGGAATTTGTTTGTTGATCCAGTTTCTGCGGTGATTTATCTGTTTCAAGGAATGGCAGATAGTGTACTAGGAATATTGGAAACAATCGCGTCTGCGCTAGATTTCGTGATCGGAACTGACATGGCTGGAGCGGTAGCAGGTTGGAGAAACGATCTGAAAAGCTGGGCGGATGAAGTGGTAACAAGTAGAGGATTTGATGTAAATGATTTTAACAATGTGGTTGGTACATTAGATCTTAGCATGAGGGACTTTGGGTTTGAAGGAAATTCATATAGTGATGCATGGAACACAGGGTATGATTGGGGAGCAGCTCTCTTTGCAGAGGAATCGGCAGCGTTATTGGGAGCAGGAAGAGAAAAAGGAGAAGATTATCTGAACAATTTGCTTGCACAAGGAAACTATAATACTGCTGCAATTGCGGACAGTACACATGATATATCTGATAGTTTAGACATAAGCAATGAAGATATTAAGTACCTTAAAGACATCGCAGAAAGAGATTATATTAATAGATTTACGACAGCAGAAATTAAAGTTGATCTAGGAGGCGTAACAAATAATGTAAATGAAGCACAAGATTTGGATGGAATGATTGACTATTTAACAGAAAAATTAGTAGAGCAAGTAGCAATGAGTGCAGCAGGAATACATTAATAAAAGACTTGTAGAAATATGTCAGATATGCTATAATATTCCCAAAAAAAGGGGGTATTATACTAATTATGGGATTATTTAAAAGCAAAGAAGAAAAAATTGCTAGAAAAAAGTATAATGATACACATATGAACGCTAAACATCAATCAGGTTTACCTTTGGCACAGGATTTAGAATGTAATATAGAATATGGAAAAGATAAGTTTATTTTTACAGCTTCAGGAAATATATTTAATTTAGGTTTTGAAAAGATAACGGATATTTGTATTAAGACTGATGAAGAAATACAAAAACAATATGTTTCTAGTGTAGCGGGAGCTGTAGCAGGCGGTCTTGTTTTCGGAACTTTAGGAGCAATTGTAGGAGGAAGAGTAAGAGAAAAAAAAATAAAAACAGCAAGTTATTTCTTAATTTTTACATATAAAAAAAATACAGGAATAGATTATATAAGTTTTGAATTGTATTGCGCAGATGGTTCACTTTATTTTGTAAGTCAAGCAAGAGAATGGATAAAAAGATTTAAAGAAAATTATATGCAAATAAATACAGAAATACATGATTTATAAAGAGGATTTATGTATAAAATGAATAAAAACTATGCTAGAAGAAATAGCTATTAAAGTAAAAAAGAGAATGTCCATCACAGACGTTCTCTTTTTTTTTAATCTAGTTAAATTTAAGTTTTGTAATTAAGTACTTTATCAAATCTAAAAACTATTCTTACATTCCAATAATTTACATTCCAATCTGGTTAAATTCAAATCTATGCTCTTTTTAGCCTTAATATTTCAAGCCTTTTATGTACTTTTTATATAATTATTCCACGTTTGAAAAAGACTTTCTGAATGATTTTTAGAAGACTTTTTTTCTTTCTTTTTTTTAGAATTAATCTCTATGGTATTCTCTAAAAATATGGTTAAATTTTTGTTAAGTTCAATAGAATCTGATAATTCTAATTCGGAAATAAATTTTATTACTTTTCCTAATAAAATAGTTCTAGATTTGTAAGCATAATCGGCAATCTTAAATCCAAGTATATTCTCAACGAATTGTTTTAATTCCTTACTATTTTTAAAAATTTTTCTTGATAAAATTAAAGGGATTATTATATTATAGACTTCATTTTTATTTTCTGTTGTGGGCATTACTTCATTTAAAAGTTTAAAAATATTTGAATCC
The DNA here is from genome assembly GCA_947643285.1 of uncultured Eubacteriaceae bacterium. Classification (GTDB taxonomy): domain Bacteria; phylum Bacillota; class Clostridia; order Lachnospirales; family Lachnospiraceae; genus MGBC136627. The sequence continues at coordinate 1,628 of CANRVK010000127.1, read as the reverse complement.
ATTTATATTTTCCCTCCCATTCTATTTATAAATTCTTCTGTTATTTTTATAATAGACTCTTTAATATTATTTTGTTCTATATCTAACATAAATTTTCTTTTACCAATTGCATTTTTAATTGTAGAATAACTTTTTATACTTGTACTAAAAACATTTTTTTCATTACAATCTGTTTTTATTTCATCTATAATTTTTTTTGTTGTAGAACTATTATCTGTCATGGTAAAAATAATACCACTACTATTCAAATTTTTAGCATTTTCAATAGAATTAATAGCTTTTGTTAATAATGAAAGTCCTAATGACGATACAAAATCTGGTTTTACTGGTATTATATATGTATCAGATGCTCTATATGAACTGGTTAAAAAAGAAGAGTATGTCGGTGGACAATCAATTAATATATAATCATATGTCTGGTTTAAATGGTTTGTATTAATATATTTATCTAACCGATTTTCTATTCCTTCTTTTTGTATAATCTGCAACTCTATTAAATCAATATCGCCTAATATCATATCGAAATTTTCTTTTACTTCAATACTATATTCATCTACTAAATATAATTCTTTTCTATTATTACTATTAAATAAAGTAGAAGTATCGTTTTTAGAATTCTTTGTTTCCAAATTTCTATGACCATCACTAAAAAGATAATATATAGTCTTTTTATCTTTTTTAGTTGAATCATAAAATTTCATATAGTCATCGTTTACAATTGACAAAACTGATTGTGTTGCATTAAATTGTGGATCCATATCTATCAATAATACCTTTTTTTTAAAATGCGATGATAATGTATTTGCTATATTAATACAAAGAGTTGTCTTTCCTACTCCACCCTTCATATTCATAAAAGAAACTACTTTTTTATTTTCTGAATCCATTTTATCTTCTCCTAATTATAAATTATCTAATTTTAGATGTAATAATTCATTTTTTATATAATAGCAAAGTCCTTCAATTCCTCCATATAAAGAATAATAATTAATTCCACTAATCTTTAAAAAATCTTTACTTTCTAAACAAAAGTCATTGCTAAGAATTATTTTTTTTAAAAATACTTTTTCTTTAGACTTTACTTCTTCCTCCAGTGGCTGATTTGAAGTTCCTTGGACTGTAAAAAAACCATTTTGCGATATTAAACGCTCATTATTTCTTCTTGGCACTATCGAAAAACTACCAATTTGTATTCGTTGTTCAAAATAATTCGTATATTTTTTGATTCGTTGGGGTAATGTATCAACTGAAAGTAAACCTATATTATCAAATCCTTTATCAATTCCCTTTTCATATAATTTCTGATTACTTTTATTTAATGAAATAGGATCTAGAACCCATATACAAGCATCTATCCCATCTATGTGATCTCTAATTGCGAAATATAGGCTTGTAACTAAACTATCTGTCCAATCTAAAAGTCTTGTATATAATCCATAATGTTGCATTAAAAATAAAGCGTTCCAGTCTTTATTTTCATTATATTTACTACAATACATATCTCCATAGTTGATAAAACAATTAAATATATCATTTTCTTTATTGCTTATTATTTCTTCTTCTTTACTTATTCTGTATAAACCACTATTTAATTTATATGATACATTTTTGTGACCTCTAAACCAAAG
>CANRVK010000126.1 GCA_947643285.1 uncultured Eubacteriaceae bacterium | reverse complement strand
AGAATATATTCTTCTAATCTCTCTATAATACTTTCTTCCTTTCCTTCCCGAATCATTTTTCTTTTTTTGTTTTTACTCATCTTTTCTCCTCCTTCTTCTTGATACAAAAGAAGTCTGTTTTATCATACGCTTCTTTTGTATCATATGTTAGTTATTTTATTATTTGCTTCTAATCCTTTATCTACTTATTTGCTCATTCCATAATTATCTCCCTATTTGCACATTTCATATATTCTTCTTCACATGTTTCACAAGTAAAACATGGCTTCATTTGGTTATCACTTGTCTTATCTATTCCTTCATAAGGATAACGATTATTATTTCTTGGAGTTCTTGTGTCCATTCCAGTGATAGGACTTTTATTGCTATTAGCTAATAGAGCCGCTTTGGCTTCAGCGCAATCTCCTATAGGATTTCCTTTCTTTTCCCTAATATTTTCTTCTTTTAGTTCTTCTGGATGAGAATCCTTTAAATAACCTTTAAATTTCTCCGTTGCTAACCCTAAAACCTTATACTTTTGTCTTCCATCTTTATTTAAACTGTCTTCTAACTGTTTTGCAAACCTTGCTGAAGCTTCTGTTCTTCCTGATATTCCTACAGATACCGTTCCGTCTTCATGAGTAAATACACTCACGATTGGTGGGTTCTTATCTTTCCCTGTTGCTTGTGCTTTCAAGCGTATAACCTCATTTAACACTTTTTGACACTCTCTCTGTGCGGTTAGATTTCTTGGGGGATATTTATTATTTCTTCTATCTTCTTCTGTATATTTTCTGGTCAAATAGTCTATATCTTGTTTTCTTTCTTCTCGCGTTTTTTTCTCTTCCTGTTGTCTTTTGGATTCATTTCTTACCTCGCTATAACTATTTCGGTCTATTCCCTCTCCCTTTTTTATTCTTGCTTTTACTCTCTCATAGGCTTCTACTTTTTTTCTTTCATTATGGCTTAAATTTTCCCACCCTTTGTCGATAGGGCGATTATATGCTTTTTCACAAATATTTCCGCTCGGGTCTACATATAAAAGGGGGTTATTTTTACAATAATTATATAAATTTAATCCATCTTTCTCATACTTGTCTTCTTGACTGAAGCGCCCTATCGCTGGATTATAATATCTCGCTCTTAAGTAATATTGTTCACTGATAGGATCTCGTTGTTCTCCTGCATATTGAAAACGATTTTCGATTTCTTCTTCTTTTCTTAATACTTCTCCCCATGCGTCGTACTCATATTCATTTTTGATTTCTTTTTCTTTTATTATATATCGTATACTTTTTTGTTCATCTTGACTATAATGATAATAATCTTCTCCCTTTTCTGACCCTAATAATTCCTCGCTTCTTATATAACGTGTGAGTTCTCCTTCTTTTTTTTCTAAAATGACTTCCCGTCCACGATATACATACTCTATCTGACTTCCATTCTCCTCTATTTGATACCGCAAGCCTTCTGCATCATAATAATTCTTCTGTTCTTTTCCTTCTCTTGTTTCTATTTTTTTCATTCTTCCGAAACCATCATAGAAGTACTTTCCTTTCTGATTTTCTATCATATTTCCTGCTCTATCATATCGGAGTTCTTCTCTTTTTCCTTCTGCTTCATACCCAATTAATTCATTTTTTCTGTTATAAAAATACCTTTCTTCTCCCTTTCTTCCTTCTCTTCTAATACGATTTCCTGCCTTATCATAATATAATCTTTCCTCATATTCTGGATACTTTACTTGGGTTAAACGATTTTCTTCATCATATCTATAACAGGTCTGTCTTCCATTTTCTTTCTTTTCAATACAATTTCCATTCCCATCATATTCATATTCTTGAGATAAAAGTTCTTTCCCTTCTAATTTCGTTTTTAAACGAATTAAATTTTTGTCTTCATCATATACATATTCGCTGAATAAATGTTCTCCATTTCTCATAGTTTTTTTTCTTCCATCTGAATAATATTCATAAGAAGCGATTTTCTTTCCATTATCATAAATCTCTTTTATCTGGTCTTGACGATTATAAGTATACTGGATTTCTTTTCCTGTTATATCTCTCTGCTTAATCAGATTTCCATTTTTATCATAATCATAAGACAATAAAACTTTTCCACTGCTTCTTTTTTCTTTTAATTGTCCTTTTTTATCATATAGATATTGATATGCGATTCCTTCTGTTATAGCTGCTTTTAACAACCCATCAGGAGTATATTGATAACTTTCATATAATCCTGTTTTATTTTCTTTACGATAGATTAAATCTCCATATAAACTATATTCATAACAGACTTCTGTCCCATTCCGATCTATTTTTTTGCTCAGGCGATTTCCGATATCATAAAAATAATATTCGCTTTCTCCTATCGGATCGGTTCGTTTTGCTAATAAATTAGCTGCATTATATTCATATGTAGTCTTATTTCCTTCGCCATCTATACTATAACTTCTATTTCCTGCATAATCATATCCATAATATTCTCTGTTTCCATTTCCTTTTTGTACTTCAACTATCCTTCCCCATAAATCTAATTCATAGGTTATTCTGTTTCCTACTCCATCTTTGATTCCGATAATTGTTCCACTCGCATCATATTCATATTCTTGTGTCGCTTTCCCTGTAGTCTTTAATTGAATCAGCCGATCTCCGAAATCATAAGTATAATGGACTCCGCTTCCTAATCCATCTTCTTTTCTTTCTAATCTTCCTGCCTTATCATATCTTTGTTTTTGTATTACTTTTCCATCGGGATTCCATATCTTTATGATTCTATCTTGATTATCATAAATAATTTCATAGCCCTCTCCATCATCAATTTCTTCTTTATATTGATTAGGACTTATTATTTTTTCTAAGAAACCATTTTTATTATAAAACTTCCTTGTGACACTTCCATCTATTTCTATTTGACGGATTTCTTGATTTTTATAATCATATTCCAAACGGAGTTCTTTTCCCTCTTGATTTGTAACTCTTACTACATTTCCAGCTTTATCATACTCATATTTTATATGATTCTTAATTCCTGTTTTCTTTTCTATTTGTTTTTCACTGATGAGCCGATCTAATACATCATATTCCTGCCAAATTTCTGCTCCATAGGGAAGAGTCATTTTAATCATATTTCCATTTTTATCATAACTATATTTTATACTCGCAAATTCTTTTCCACAACCAGCTTTATCTACGGTTTGAGAAGAACGAACTAAATTTCCTGCAGCATCGTATTGATAGGTAAATATTTGTTTTGTTGTTTCATTTATTTTTCTTTCTTCGTATGTAATTTGATTTTGGCAATTATATTGATACGAAATAGCCGCTCCAGTATTATCTATTACCTCAATTAAACGGTTTTTTCTATCATATCGATAAGAAATATCATGTACTTTTCCAAATTTACTTGTTTTGGTTTGATATTCTTTATAATATCTTTCTTTGATACAATTTCCGACCTTATCATATTCATAGGTCGTTAATTTATACCAAGTAATATCTTTTTCTACTTTTTCTGGTACTCTTTCTTCTAATAACCAGCCTAACTCATTATAAAAATATAAACTTCCTATTCTGCTTTCATCATCGTTACCGCTCTCATAACCCAGAGTATTTATCTTTTTTATGATATTTCCATGTAAATCATATAGATAACGCCAAAGTGTTGTTCCTTCTGGATCATTAATTTGTATCAATCGGTTTTCTTTATCATAAAAGTAGCAAAATCCTTCGCCGTCTTCTTGCTTTTCTTGATATTGCATAGGCAATATTTTTTTCTTTAAATTTCCATTTGCATCATAAAAATATCGTTCTACTCCTCCGTCGGGATATAGGATTTTGATTCTTCTATCATCTGCATCATATTCATAAGAGATTCCTTCCCCGTCATTTTTTTCTTTCTGATATGAATTAGGATGAATTTCTTTTTTCACATTTCCCTCTAAGTCCCTTTGTGTTACATAGACATCTCCTAATGCATTGATATGGCAAAGTCTTCTGTGGAAAGCATCATATTCATATTTTTCTCCGGCTTCTTTTCCTCCCTTTTGTTGACAGGCATTTGGTCTTACTATCTTTTCTAAGTCATATACTAAATTATAATAATATTTTTCTGTATTTCCTAATCCGTCTGTTACCAAACAAAGTAAGTCCATCGCATTATATGCATATGTTTCTGTGCCTAATTCATCTTGAATACTCCGTCTTCTTCCTGCTTTATCATAAGTGAAATAATATGTTTCTTCTTCTGCTGTTATCACTTTACTCGGTTCACTGAAATCTGTTTTATAACTATATGTTGTCTTATTTCCATTAAAATCTGTTATCTGTGTTACTCTTCCTTTTTTATCATATTGATAATAAAGCTCAACTTCTTCTAATGTCTTTCCTTTCCATGTAATTTTTGTTATATTTCTATGATCATCATAAGTATAAAACTTTTCTAACCCTGCATTATCCCATATAGAAATACATTTTCCTTCTTCATCATAATAAAATTTTTCCACTAACCCTTCTGGAAATTCTTCTTCTAATAGTAAACAGCGGCTATCATACTTCCTATTAATACAAGCTCCATTTCTGTCTTTTTCCCAAATCCTATTTTCCCAATCATCATACTGATATTCTTCTGTCGTCCCATCTCCATAAATAGTCTTTATCAAAAGATTATCTTTATTATATACATATTTAATCTCTTTTTCACTTTTAGGAGCTAAAAATGTATTTACTCTTCTTGATTCATCATATAAAAAGAAATATTCCTGCCCTGTCGATAATGTCTGATGTGTTACTCTTCCTTTTCTATCATATTCGTTATGAACATATGTCACGCCATTTGCATCATTAATTTCGATAACATAACCATCTGTATTATATTTATATTCTTCTATTCCTCCGTTGGGAAACTTTACAGCAACAAGATAATCACCTTCATATTGATAAGTAATTTTCCTTTCTAAAATGTCTGTAATCGTAGAAATCTTATCCTTTTCATAAGAAAAAGATAGCACCTGTCCGCTTGTAAATTTAATAGAACTAAGCATCTGACTTTGATATTCGTAAATGGTTTGATTCCCATTTGTATCTTCAATCTTTTTCAAAGCCCCTTCTTTTTCATAAAAATATAATTTTCCTGTGATAACCTCTTTTAATAAATATCCCTCTTTCTCTTCTGATAACACATAAGATCCATCACCATTTCTTCGGTTCTTCCAACCATCACTTGTTCTTAAAAATGTTTCTGTATGCTGATCGGGAAGTCTTATTTCTATTGTATCTTCTTCCTCTTCTAATTTACTAAAAAAGTTCAAGCTCCAGCCTTTGCCGATGGCTGAGGTATTTTTTGCAAACAGGGATTCATATGTGCGCTCTATCGCATAATCTCCCAAAATATCTTGTATAATTAGATCACACTGTTCGATTAAAAAGCTTCCGCTGATTAAATCTACTGGCTCTCCTCCTTTACAGCGATTATAAGATTTTTCATCTCTTTTCGCTTGTCTTTCTTCTCTTCTTTTCTCTTGTCTTTCCTTTCTTTCCTTCACCATCTGGTCTTTTTGTTTTTTATATTTTTTTTCTAAATGCCCCTGTGTTTTTGAGCCTGCAAACTGAAACATTCCCATTAAATCTTGACGGCATTGTGGATCGTTTAAGTCAAACTCTCCTTTCGCTATACCGTCCACGATTCGATAGGCACTCATTCCAAAATTTATTGCTTCATCTATTTCTCCGACTAATGAAACCAGAGTTTGTGCTATTTCAACAAATTTTCCTATCGTTTCTACCGCTTTTTTTACTTTACCTGCTGTTTTTGCCGCTTTTGCTGGTGCTAATGCGGTCGCTCCTCCCGGAATAAAAGATGCTAAAGTGGAAGCGGCTGACATCGCTGCTCCTATGTAATCCCCTCTGGCTAATGATATTCCTGCATTTGCCAGATTCGCTACTGTGGACACTCCCGGTATGGGCAGACACCCTACAATATCTAAAGCGCACTGTACCCCATCTAATAACATATCTCTCCATGTATAGTTTGCATCTTCTAAATGCTCAAATTCTATACTCCGATCTGTTCCCAGTTGTAAAAATGTTGCTGCTTTGATTCGTAAAGTTTCTTTGTCAAAAATTACATAGCTTGTCCCTACATTTAATATTAATTTGTCTAATCCAAATATCTGTATCACTCCATCTTCAAAAGGTGGAGTTTCTTCTATCGCTTCTTCTCCCTCTTCCCCGCCTGATCCTTGAAACATTCCTCCTAACTCTTGGAAGGTATTTACAATATTAAAAGGGGCTTTTAAATTATCCTCTATATTCTGTTTTACACTATCTACAAAATCTCCTGCAATTAGCCCCATAGGATCATACGCTGTATTTCCTCCATCTTCTTCAAATTTATTATGTCCTTCCTGTTGCATCTGTTCAAATTTGCTCTCAACTTCTTTCATTCCAGAAAATGCTTTTGCTGATTGTAAGGTGATCCCTTCTTTTGCTTTTAATATAATTTCCTGACTGCTCTCAATTTCTATTCCTTCTTCTTCGTTAAAGATAATTTTCGCCTGTTCTCCACCTTCTCCATCATATTCCTTTCGGTTTCCTATGATGTCCAGTTCTTTTTCAGCAAACTTTATCATTCTGTTATTTGCTGTCAGCATCTTATTTTTTGGCTCATCAAAATCCGGACTCGGATTGACATGTTTACTCCCTAAACATACAATTTTATCACTGTCATCACTTTCATAATATACATATACCGTATCTCCCTCGTCTGGCATCGTATAGAAATAATTGCTCACCGCATTTGCATAAGGTATCCATCTAGGGCTATCTCCGCTTCCAGTAAATCTCACTTTTACATTTGTTCCTTCTACTGCCTCTACTGTTCCTGTTAAGATACTTGTCTTTTTTACTTTTGTTTTACTCTGCTCTACACTTGGTATCGCTCCTTCTTGGCTTGTAAAACTTATTTCATTATATAATATTCCTTGTCTTGCCTTGATTTGGCTCTTGACTACCATCCAGTTTCTTCCTTCATAAGCTACTTCATATCCTGCTCCTATGCTGGTATCATAAATGGTTATCTTTCTTTCATCTAATTCAAAAGCTGCTATTGTTCCATTCCCATTTCCCTGTACTTTTCTTGCTTTTTCAATATCCTTTTGCAGCCCATCTTTTACGATTGTTCCTATTTCCTTATGTCCAAATGCCCGATTTCCGATATGTATTTGATTTCCTCTTGTCTTTGTATTTACATAAAGTACTTTTCCATATTGATTCGCAATTCGTTTGCTGAAATTCCAACTTGTTTCTTGTTCTTGGGATAACATTTCTTTTACTATGATATCCGAATCTACCGATGCTAAAGTCCCTTCTGCTCCTAAACCACTATCTATAATGCTTTGTAAGGTTTTACTTTCACTTTGATATGTCTGTGTTTTAGGAATCCTATCTGTTAAACAAGAAAAAGAACTTGCTTCTAAATAAAACTCACTATAATCTGTTTCTTTTTGAAGAGAGATATTGGTGCAGATTCCTCCAAATATGATTTCTCCTTCTTTGGTTTTTAGTAAAATAGGTGCATCTTCTAAACGCAGTAAATCTTCTTCTTTCCCTTCCTTTGCTGCCAAAAATCTTATCTGCAATTTCGCATGAGCATTTTTTTCTTCTTGTATTTGAATATCTTTCACGCTCAAACAAGGAAGGGCAAATTCCATCTGTACTTGTCCTATTTCTATCATTTCTTCTTTTGACACGTTAACTCCTCCTATCTCTATTTCTTTTTTATTTAGATATCAATAACACTCATTTTATATTCCAAAAACTAACCATATCTCTTTACCTCCTCCCTTTTTTCTTTTATATGATAAATCTTTTCTTTCTTTTGAAACTGTTATATCTTCTTAAATCTTTGTCATATCCTGTTTCCTATAGTTTCAGCAGCTTTTCTTTCTTCTCTCTTACTTCTCTTCTAGCTCAATCTTTAAATACTCTTCTATATCTTCCCACCGAAATACCACTGCCGTTTCTTCATATGCTTCAAATAATAAATAAAATCTTCCCTCTGTAATAAAAAATTGATTCTTCATCGTATATTTCTTTTCTCCTTTCTCTTCTAAATACTCTTTCTCCCCTATATTACATTCCCTTAATTCTTCTCTCATTTCTTCTTCCGTCCATTCTCTTAGCATTAGTTCTAACAGATAAGTATCCACTTTGGTTTCTATGATAGGGATTTCTTCCTTCTCTAATCCTTCTGCAAACTCTTCCATCTTGATCACTTCTTCTAATCTCAATCTCTTCCCTTCCTTTATATCTATAAATAAATACATTTTTTGTGTATTCCATTCTTCTTTCCATCCACTCCATGCCGAAGTATCTAGTTTCCTTGGATATTCTACGATCTCTTCTCCCTCTATCTTCAAACATAAATATCTATCTGTTCGATATAATATCTCGGCTCTTCCTTTAAAGTTTGCCTCATATCCCTCTCTCTCTAAACTCATGATACTTTCATAAATAGATTCATTGATTCTTTCTTCTTTCTCTTTTTCCTCTAGTCCTCCTATCTGTATGATTTTTATTTCCTCTCCTGCCGCATTTCTCTCTGGCTCTTCCCAGATATAATATCCTTTTTTCTCGCCCTCCTTCTCTTCCCATTTACATACGCCTGATGGGATACCTTCATATCTTATTTGTGCTACTCGTTCCGCGACGTTTCCTCCTTCTATAACATAACAATCTATTTTTATCCCTTTTCCTTCTCCTTTTTTCTCTCTCTTTAAAATACATACGATATTCTTTCCTTTCACTTTCTCCACCCAAAAGGTTTTCATTCTTATGTTTTCCACGTTATATCGTAGATGCAACGCTTTTTCTAAACTTTTTTTCTCTCCATCTGAAAAGAGATTCACTTCTAACTCCTTCTCATATTGTATCTGTTCTTTTGAAAATCCCTTT
>CANRVK010000125.1 GCA_947643285.1 uncultured Eubacteriaceae bacterium | reverse complement strand
GCCGCGCTTTCGCTCCGTTCCAGACGTAACAGTACTAAATTCGCCGTCCCGCTTCCTGCGGAACAGCTCATTAAGTGCTGACGTCTTCCAAGGGGCTTCTTTTGGAATACCCGCTTCCCTTCGCTAGTTTATTGGCTTTTCTACTCTATAAAAGCTGAATCACTACCGACTAAAGTTGGTAATTTTGATATACTGCTAAGGTATCCTTTCTGATGAAAATCTCAACCCCATTATCATTATATAAACAATAAAAATCCCGCAACAGTACACTTTATATCTGTTACGAGAATATTTTCACACTCTTATTGGAAATATAATTATTTTTCACAGAACAGCCTACAAAGTAGCGAAGGGAAGGAACTATTCCAAAAGAAGCCCCTTGGAAGACGTTGGCACTTAATGAGCAGTTCCGTAAGGGGCTGCGAATTTAGTACCGTTACGTCTGGAACGGAGCGAAAGCGCGGCTTCGTTGGAATAGTTCCTTCCCGGAGCGTTCCCCTTTAACCTTCCAGTAAATAAAACGATAATCATTCCTTTTTGATTTTCGCAATTCCCTAATTAAAATAGCGGGGAAAATGCTGTCTTCACTCTAATCGGAATTTCTACCGGAAAGTTCTGATTTAAAAATTTTATATTCATTTTCACTAAAATACTAGCATTCACTTCAAATCTATCCTCACTATCAGAAGCGAATTTCGTATTTTTCATTTTTACTTGCAATTCCCCTATCCAATATTGTGTTTCATCATTTCTACTTTTGCTATATCCTTCCTCTTCTTTTTCCAGTCCTATCCTCTCTGCAAACTCGTTCATAATATCATTTCTATCTATTCTTTCCTGAAATTCTCCTTCTTTCCAATAATATGCCCCAGTATATCCCTGTCTGCTTCCGCTGAATGTATCGTCCCAATTTTTTGTCACTGTATACCTAACACTATCTTTTAAATAATTTCTGATCTGATTTCCTATCACTGTTATCTCATATATCTGCCACCCTACAGAAATCATCATACATAATATCAAGCAGATAACAACAGATGCTAAATATCCGCTTCCCTTTTCATTTTTTATAACCTTTTCTATCCACTTTTTCATGATTTTCCTAATTTTTAAAATAAACTTCTGAATACCCTGTGGCTTTTCCATACAAACCAATAGTATAACTCCCTAATATTCCCAAATTTATAGTATAATCTTGTTTTGCTTTCATTATGATTTTATTATCAATCTGTATATTTTTTGTGCCTTTTATATACTCACATATAATTTCTATCTCTGGTTCTATCCCATATTCTTCTGCTATTTTTTCTATAAAATTCATAGTATCATCTTTTGTATTTCCAGATAATTCTATTCTTCTTAAAGCTTTTTCTGCATAGTTATCTAATCTATTTTTTAATATATATACAGGAAAAATATTCATTCCTAGTACGATTACCATACAGATACAAAATACTCCTATAGTGGCTTCTATATAACCTGAAAACCCTTTTGTATCTTTTATGATTCTTTTACAAAAATTCATCCTTTCTTTCACCTCATATTCTTTCTTATTTTTTTCACCTTCTTTATATCCCTATAAAAAATTTTAATTTCTCTTTACTTCGACTTCGACCTTTAAAAAATAGATTTTATTTGTGTTCCCATAGATATTCCTAATGCTGTGAATATAATAAGTAAAAAGCACAGAAAGATAAATAGTGTATATTTTCCAATTTTTTGTGGCTGTTTTATGGCTTCTGTTTTTAATGCTTGTACTTCTAATTTTCTTAAATCATGGCTCAACATCTGAAAATAAAAGATTCCATCATCTCCTCGGATAACACCGATTAATCCTCGAATAACTTGTGATAACATCACAGAGGAGATTCTCGCTTCCATTCTTGTTAATGCCATTTCATAATTTCCACTTTTCATATCTGCAATTGTAATTTTCAACTCCTCTGTCATTTCTTCTCCCGCATGTTTCATATAATTTTCCAAAATATGTATCACATCTCTTGTATAGCGAAGTTCCTGTGTAATCGTGTTCGCAAGACGAGGCAGTTCTTTTTCTATACATATTCTTTTTTTCCTTATGGATACTTCTAATCTGCTGCTTTCTACAAAGTAAGTATTAATCCCAATAAGAAAGCATGTTCCAAATAAAATGACACCCAGAAAAGGAATATATAAAAATAGAAAACTCAGTATCATATAAAAACCTGTTTTCACCCATATAAAAGCGATATATGTTTCTGCTTTCATATGATTTCTGGTAATTTTTAGCTGATTCTCAATCTTTTCTCTTTTATACTCAGAAATAGGGATATAGTTAGAAAAGTGAGATGCTATCTCTAAAAAATACATATCTTTGGTCTTTTTTGTTTCTTCTCGGGAGAGATAGGTAAAAATTTTTTTCGATATCTTTTTATTTGGGATATGTAAAAATCCTATCATACATTCATAGCACCCTATCCAAAATATAAAAAACTGTATTATCTGAAATCCCATCATATTTTTTACCATTTATTCCTTATTTATTTCGCTTTCTTTTTTTATTATCTTTTATATTCGATTGGCTTACTTGCTTTTATGACACCGGAAATAGATATCACAATCACAAATACTGTAATAGACAATACGATTTTTCCTAAACCAGAAGATACTAATCCGAAGAACCAATCTCGATTAATGAAATATAATCCCGGCACAATAGCAATTAATAGCATACACATAGTGATAAACTCTTTTACTGGCGCATATAATAATTCTTCTATTTCTGATGAAATAATTCTCATATCACTAAATTTTTCTATGATGGGTGTCAATGTCACTTTTAAGTTTTTATCTATTTGACATGCTTTTAATTCATCTACCCATTCTTTAAATACATCACTTTCTATCTGTGCTTTTAAATTTTCTAAGGCAGCAGGAATATTAGGATTTACAAATATTGTCTGTGCTAAAAAATTTTGAAATGGTCTGCGTATACAGGGCATTTTTATATATTCTATATTCTCTTTTATGGATTGTATGACATCTTCAGAACGCAGGTAAGAAGTAGTGATAATCGATAATGCTGTTTCTAATTCTTCATTCATTGTTTTTTTTAATCGGATTCCACTAAATTTCATATATAAAAAAGGAATCAGTGCAAATCCTATGGATAAAGGAAATATCATAAACGGATTGTCCATAGAAAGGGATAATATTGTCCCTAATAATGCAAAAAGTCCGGCTGCTACACAGATTCTAGCAAATAATTCTCTTTGATCAATATATTCTAAAATCTCTTTCACTTCCTCAATCAAAGAAAAAAACGCTTTTTCTTTCTTTTTTTTATTGAGATTTTCTATTCTCTTTTTAATGGGAATATTTTTTTCTTCTTTTTGAAAAAAGTCAGATATCTCATAAAAAAATTCTGTTGGTTTTAAGCTTAATAATAAAAAACTTCCCCCTATCAATCCAAAAAATTCTAATAATTTTATCATCAACTTTTATCCCTCTCTTTTTTCTGCATATTTCTTCCTCAATTCTTCTGGCATCCCATTTTCTTGCAATCTTTTTAATAAATCTTTTGAGATAGAATGTACTTTTCTAAATTCTCCTTTCACTTTTACTTTTCCATTTTCTTCTATTTTCGTGGTATGAATATGATATTGCCAAAGAGTCTGTATCTTCCTGCTGCCATCTTTTTGTATCACACATTCTGTTATCTCCATAATTTTTCTGCTATTATCTTCTAACTTTTTGCAAAAAACTACAATGGGAAAAGCCTCTGTGACTAATTGATAAAGAGTTTCATCTTTCATATCATATTTCATCTTACATAATGTCACCATTCTGGCATAAGTAGCTTCACACCCATTCGCATGAGTCGTTGTAATTACAGCATGACCTGTTCGGGCTGCCTCTTGTGCAGCAAAGCTTTCTGGTCCTTTCATTTCTGCTACACAGATATAATCTGGATTTGTTGTCAGGGCAAATTCTAATAGTTTTTCACTATCTATGCATTGTCTGATATCCTCCGAATCTCTTGTAACTGTTTGAATCACATTGTTTATCACTTTTCCCTTTATATTTCTTTTTACTAAGTCAAATTCCCTTGTGCCATTTTCGGCTGTAAAAATTCGTTTATTATCAGGAAGTTTTTCTAAGAAATAGCTCATTAATGTTGTCTTTCCTGAACTCGTAGCACCTGTACAACAGATACTGATTCCATATCGAAAAGCCTCTTCTAGAAAATTTAACATCTCTTCTGTCGCTGTATTATAATATAAAAACTCTTTTTTTCCTAATTTCTGTGGATTGACAATACGAATAGAGGCAGAAATTCCTGCTGTTTCATCTACGATAGGGGTCATATAAGCAGTGATTCGGATTTTATTATTTAAGTGCCCTCGAACAATAGGTTTTGATTCATCAAAAATGATTTTTGACTGGCGCAATAATCTTTTTATGACATCAACTGCATGAGTCGGATTATAAAATTCTCCTTCCGCTGGCAAAATTTCGCCATTGCTATAGGTAATTTTTACATCTTCCCAACTATTAATATTGATTTCTTCTACATCACTTTGATATAAATATTTTGTTAAAAAAGAAAACTGAGCCATTTCACTATAAAGTTGTTCTACTAATTCTATTGTCGTCATTCCATCTGCTGCTAAATTTTGATCTTCTATATATTTTGTCATAAAAGATTTTAATAAATCCTGTTTTTCTTCTCCACGATTTGTCACTAATACTGCATATTTATTCGTAATATAATTTTGTACTTCATTCAATATAGATTGAAAATCCCTTGTTTTCTTTGTTCTTTCTGCCAGCGCTTCATTCATTGCCATCGCTGTCTTTCCTCCTCTGTTTTTATTACTTTTTTATTATTCTTATCATATGGAATTTTTTGTACCTCTGCCTTCTATATATTTTTTTAATAGCTTAAAAGGTTCTTTTATACTTCTTATATCATCGAATAATTCTGCTTCTAAAAATTGTTTTTCTAATTCTAAATCATATGGAATTTGTACCTCAATTCCTTTATATTTTTCCATAGATAAATCTATTTCTTGAAAATCCCTCACCCGATTTAATACTTTAATATGTTCTTTTTGTTTAAATCTATAGTCAGATAAAAGTGGTAAAATTGCGTCATAATAGATCATAGATTTAGGTTCTGCTGTACACATTCGTATGATTTTATCTGATAACTGTAATGCTACTGTACTCAAAAGATCAGAAATAATATCTGTGGCACAATCTATTATCACTACATCTGCTAAAAAATTTAACTTAGAAATTAATTCTTGTGCTGTACTCTGGAAATATTGAGGATAAGAAGCGCTGGTTTCTCCATAAGAATATCCTAATATAGCTAAATGATTTGATTTTGTTTCCATACATTCTCTTAAAATATGATCTGTTCCAATGCTTACTTCTGATAACAACTTTCCTAGAGAACGGTTTTCTTTTTTTTGTTCTATTCCTTCTTTCTCATTTAATATCTGACTCACCCCTGACACAATAGGATCACAAGATAATAAAATGACATTCTTTTTTTCTTTCGCATAGATAGCTGCTATTTTACAACTGATCGTTGTTTTTCCAGAATTAGGCGCTCCAAATACACTGATAACGCTCAATATATTCTCCCTCCCTTCTATGATGCTTGTTCTGTCTGTAAAATCTCTTCTATTCCTTGTGATCCTTCTGGAATTTCTTCTGAAATTATCCCTTCTAATTCCTTTGCAGAATCTATCATTTCTTTTTGGAGTTCTAAATATATCTGTTTTTCACTGCCTCTATAAGCTAAAGCGATATGTATCTTTCCCATATTTTCCAATTCTGCCAGTTTTAATAATTGTTCCTGTGAAACTAATAGAGTAATCGTAGCAGGCAATTCTTCTTTTTCTCCTCCTTTTCCTGTCACTTGTGCATCCACGTCTTCTCCGTCTGCTGCTGTAACCGCTAAAACCTCTACATAATTTAATTCTATTGGAATAACTGCTTCTTTCTCTCCATTTTCCAATTCCTGAACCGTAGTGACAGAAACAATATCACCTGCTTCTAGCTTTCCAGAAAGTCCAGCAGCAAAGCTAGGAATACTGATAGAAACAGCTTGTCTTTGTCCATCTAATTCCCATAAATAAGTATTCGCACTAATAGGAGAAGCTGATATCTTTCCTTTTACAATATAATCACCTCTTTTTAAATCTGCTGTCGCATATTGATTCAAAACCTCCTCACTTTCTCTATAAACTTCCCCTGCCATATTAAAACTTCCTACCAAAACTACCTCTATATCTGCTGCACTGATTGCCTCTCCTTCTTTAATATCCTTCGCCACTCTCACTACATGACACTTCGCTTCCGATGCTTTATTATAAATGGGAGAAATCACAAAAGTTAAAAGTAATGCTATCAAAATAGCAGCCCCTCCCAAAAGAACTCTTTTATTTAACCTCTTTTTTTCCTTCATTTCAAAAATAAATTCCTTCCTATTCCTTTCTTTATAAATTATATTAAACATACTATCTTTCTTATTATTTTCATTTTAAGAAGATACTACATACACATCCTATTCCTAAAAATGGCGCTAAGGCAACTCCTTTTTTGGGTTTTCTTATAATAATAAAAAGAAATAAATATATCGTAGCTAATCCCATTCCTATCATAGAAGCAGCTAAAACTCTCTCTCCTAAAAATAACCCATTCGCCGCCATAAATTTCACATCACCTCCTCCCATTTTTTCTGTTCCTCCCAAAAATGATATCAGAAAGAATGGAAAACCTCCCAAACAAAACCCTATTCCTCCATTCCCATTTTCAAATAGATTTTGTTTTAATTTTATCTCTAATAAGCGATATAAAATAGCTATTATTATAATTGTGATCGGTATTTCATTTTTTATCTGCTTTGTCTTTGCATCTTTTATTCCTGCAATCAAAAGCAAAATCAAATAAAAGAAAAATATTCCTCTATATATCACATAAAAAATATATTCCATCTCATTAACTGATATTAAATAAATCTTGAATCTTTCCTGTAATTTGAGGAATCAAAGTATCTTTAAATAAGAAAAGCATAGCCCCAATAAAAGCTGCTCCCACTACAATAACTCCAATGATCACTATCGTTTTTTCTGAAATTCCATCAAACCCTTTGTCGTCCTGTAATATTTCTGCTGTTTGACGTAAACCGGATAACATCTCTTTTTTTAATTTGCATACACGATTTATTATCTCTATTTTTATTGATGATAATTTATTCATTTTTCCTCCATTCTGAAGCGTGTTATACTAAAAGATGAGAACAGAATACTCCTTTTTCCCTTATTATAAAAAACGAAAAACCTGCTAAAAATTTGCGACGCCTCCGCACAAATCCTGTCTTTTATAACCTAAATTTATGTTTATTGTACAATCAAAAGCTGATTAAAGAAAAAGCTTCTATTCTCTCATACGATACATTTTTATTACTTTTTGCTTTCTGGATTTTTAACTCGAAACTTTTCTAGATTTTAATTTTAAATGCAGAATTTTTTAACTTTAAACATAGAATTTTTAAATCAAAAGAAATCATGAGAATTTATATTTTTATAAACATCATTTGAAAAAGATTTCTCTTATATCATCTCCTCTCTTTCCTTTTATAGATAATCATAGAAACCCTAAAAATCTCTCTTTCTCATCATTATCTATATTCTATTCTATTTCTTTTCTTCCATTCAAAAAGATGAAAAAGAAAAGCAATTATCTCTCTTTCCTTCTAGTAATAGGATAACACAATCATTTTTATTTGTATACTTCCATTTGCTTTTTTTGATTATCACTTTTTTTCTGGATTTGTAACTTCTCTTTTTCTCTGCCATGTAATCTATATTTTAATTCCCTCCAATCCACTTCTAAATCAGTTATATTTTCATCTGACGGTTTTAAAAATTCTCGAATAAGAAATCTTTCTCCTTCTTTTATCCATTGTTTTTCCTTTTTCTTGGTAGATAAATGATAAAGATCGATTAAATTTGTCAGAGCTTCTTTTCGTATTCTGCATAGCTGAGTACTTGAAATATCTAATCCACTACAAATACTCTCCCATTTTTCATTTTTTATATATAATAAAATCAAAATACCTCTCTCTGGCTCTTTCATTTGATAAATACAGGTGAATATTGTATTCAAACACTGTTCTTCCGCTGTTAATAAATAAAATATGCTTTCTAAATCATCTAAATAATTTTCTTGTATTCGTTTATATTTTGCTATCATTTCTAATATTTTATGGAAATAATTATTTATTTTATCATAACTTTCTATTTCATCTTCATCTTGTTCTGTTAAAGATAGTTGATAAATATTATTTCCTTTTCCTTCCATCTGAGTACAAAACTGCTGTTTCGTGACTTTTATACTTTTTCTTATATTTTTGTGGTATTTAAGAAAATAGACTAACTCTTTTTCTGTCATCTTATATCCTCCATTTTTTGCTATTTATGGGTATTCTAAATTTAGAGAATGTAAATTAATATAAATTTTAGAACATAAAAATTCAGATATAGTTCTTTATTTATAAATTATTCTAACTAAAAAGAAGCGAATGATTATCTTATAAAAACTATATTTATGATTACTTAAATAAGGGGTTATAATAAAAGAATTACTATTTTTCATCTTTATGAATATGAGATTTTTATGAGAAATTTGTAGATTATAATAAAAATGGGAAATGTATTTGATTTAAAATTAGATTCTAAAAAAGCTCTTATTACTTATAGAATATACTATAATACTCCTTTCATGTCAATCAAATCTTTTAGCTCTTTCATATCAAAAATTATAGTTTAGGTTGCTTGGAAGCTAAAGGGTCGCTGCGGCGAGGAAATTTACAAACAAAACCCGCCCTCGCACCCGTACACACGTAATTGTAAAAAAATAAAGGTGCATAAACCCACCCCTCAAAAATTACCAACCTCTTA
>CANRVK010000124.1 GCA_947643285.1 uncultured Eubacteriaceae bacterium | reverse complement strand
CCGCTACGTCTGGAACGGAGCGAGAGCGCGGCTTCGCTGGAATACTTCCTTGCCGGAGCGCCCCCTTTGATTCCCAAATAGACTGAACTGTAACTAAAAATATAAACTTATTGTGAATTCTCTTGAAAAATTTACTATTTTGTAGTATAATGAACCCATGATTTTGTTAATATTTTAACATTTTTATTTAATTTTCACATTCTATGAAAAATCCACTATTTCCCAAAAAGTGAATGGGGAAAAATGATTCCAATAGTAATGTAAAATAGAAAGATTAATTGCTTGCTATTGTAAGTGGATTGAGATAAACAATATAATAAAATCAAAAAAATTAAAAAGAAAGGAGAAAGCTACTAAGAGATTCATTTATAAAATTACATAAAAAGGCAATGAAACTCTTAATATAGACATGTTCGTCTATATTTTAAGTAGCAAAAATTGTATCATGATGAGATTTACATTACCAAGAGATTTGTATTATGGAAAAGGTGCATTAGAGCATTTAAAAGAATTAAAAGGCAAAAAGGCTATGCTTGTTTTAGGCGGCGGTTCTATGAAAAAGTTTGGCTTTGTAGATAAAGCAGTCAACTATTTAAAAGAAGCTGGAATTGAAACAGAACTATTTGAAAATGTTGAACCTGATCCATCAGTAGAAACTGTTATGAAGGGTGCTGAAGCAATGCGCAAGTTTGAACCAGATTGGATCATCTCTATGGGCGGCGGTTCTCCTATCGATGCAGCTAAGGCTATGTGGGTATTTTATGAATATCCTGAAACTACATTTGAAGATATTATAAAACCTTTCTCCTTTCCAGAATTAAGACAGAAAGCTAAATTC
The DNA here is from genome assembly GCA_947643285.1 of uncultured Eubacteriaceae bacterium. Taxonomy (GTDB): domain Bacteria; phylum Bacillota; class Clostridia; order Lachnospirales; family Lachnospiraceae; genus MGBC136627. The sequence continues at coordinate 8,273 of CANRVK010000124.1, read as the reverse complement.
TTAGCAATTCCTTCTACATCTGGAACAGCTACTGAAGTAACTGCTTTCTCTGTTATCACCGATTATTCTACAGGAGTAAAATATCCATTGGCTGACTTTAATATCACACCTGATGTAGCTATTGTTGACCCTGACTTAGCAGAAACTATGCCTCCAAAATTAGTCGCTCACACTGGTATGGATGCCTTAACACATGCGATTGAAGCTTATGTTTCCACTTTAAATAGTCCTTTTACTGATCCTTTAGCATTAAAAGCTATCAGTATGGTATTTGAAAATTTACCAGCTTCTTTTCATGGCTGTATGCAGGCAAGAGAACAAATGCACTATGCACAATGCTTAGCTGGACAAGCATTCACCAATGCATTGTTAGGAATCGTTCACTCTATGGCTCATAAGACAGGTGCTGCTTTTAGTACAGGACATATTCCTCATGGATGCGCTAACGCAATCTATCTTCCATATGTCATTCAATATAATGCAAAAGATCAGACAGCAAAAGAAAGATATGCTGCTATCGCTAGAAGTGTAGGAATAAGCGGTTCTGATTCAGAATGTGTTGTAAAACTCTGCAAGAAGATCGATGAATATAATGTAGCATTAAATATTCCTAAGACTTTACAAGAATTTGGCATTAAAGAAGATGAATTTAAAGAAAAATTATCAAAGATTGCAGAATTGGCTGTTTCTGATGCTTGTACTGGTTCTAACCCAAGAGCTATCACTCCTGCTGAAATGGAAAAATTATTATCCTGTACATATTATGGAACACCAGTAGAATTTTAAATAAATTGTAAAAACAGTATCCTATATTAGTGGAGAAAATGGAAAAAAATCGATATTCTCCACTGACATAGGGTTAATCCTCATAATCTTATATACCATCGCACTTCGTGAAATCGTTGAGCGTGAATTGAAACAATATTATATAAAAGCTTTTCTACTTTAAACCAAAGAAAGATGGAATAAAAAAGTTGCTGCAAAATCAAACCCTTTTGCAGCAACTTTTTTATCCTCAGTGAAAAAAACAATCATAATCAACAAACACAAACTAGCAAAGGCAAAGAAGTATTCCAAAAGAAACCCCTTGGAAGACGTCGGCACTTAGCAAACAGCCTTGCAGGCTGTGCGCTTAGTACCGCTACGTCTGGAACGGAGCGAAAGCGCGGTTTCGTTGGAAACTTCTTTGCCGACGCGAACCTTTGTTCAAATGTTCCCCCAACTTTTATTACACTTCTATTTTTTTAATTTCTTACCTATAAAATCTATAAAACATTTTCTAATCAATTTTATGAATTATATTCTTCTCTGCACAATTCTATAATAAGTTTTTGATGTAAAAAGATAAGCAATGAGATAAAAAATACTAAAAGTTAAAATAATAATAAAAGTACAACTTAAAATCAAATGATGATTAAATAAATATAAAACTGCAAGTAACCCCTCTACCATTCTAATCGCAATGATTGTATGCAATATCGCCCCAAATAATGGCATAAAAAAGATTAATAAAATCTGTCTTTTTATCGTTCCCTTTACTTCTTTATCACTCATACCCACTTTTTGCATGATTTCAAATTTATCTTTATCTTCATATCCTTCTGTGATCTGTTTATAATATAATATTAAAATCAAACACATACAAAATACTATCCCAAAAAATATTCCAATAAATAATAATCCACCATTCATAGAAACAGTGATATCTCTATTTTCAATCCCATTGCGAAAACTAAATCTCTCAAAACTCCCTTCCTTTATCAGTGCCTGTTCTACTTCTTTTGCAAATTCTTCCCTCGCCTTTTCTTCCCCACTAATCGAAAAAAGCAAATCATGTTTTCTGTTTGTCGCTCCTCTTTCTAAAAAATGATTCGTAATGCGATCTAATATCTCTTTATCTTTTACTATAATAAAATACTTTTTTGAATAATTATTTTCCTCCTTTTTTCCTTCCAGCCCCAATTCCTTTAATTCTTTTTTTACAGAAAAAACTTCTTCCTCTATCTTTATTTCCGAAACATTAAAATCTGCTCCATTAGAAAAACATAAAATTTCATTTTCTTTTAAACTCTCATTTTCCTTCATCTCTCGATTATAGTCTTCTAAAGTAAAAAACTTAACCCAATTAAAATTTTTACTATTTCCCCCCTCTTCTGGTATGGCTCTAAAATAATTCTCTATTTGTTCTAATAAAATCCTTTGATAAGTATATTCAAACCGTTGTTCAATCGTGACGGAATGTTTTTGTTTCATTGTTTCTATTATATTTTCTACTTTTTCTTTTTGATAATCTTCCTCATAAAAAGAAAGTTCCATATCACAAGGATATTCATATTCTAAAATTTCATCTGTTCCTATATATAACGATATCGTACATAAAAGTGTGATAATCACCATAGTGGAGAAAATACAAATATTTACCAGACTCGCCGCATTTTTCTTCATACGATATAAAACTCCAGAAATAGTCACAAAATTTTTAGGCTTATAATAAAAATGTTTTTGTTTTTTTAACGCTTTAAAAAGCACAATACTTCCTGATGTGAATATAAAATAAGTCCCTATAATAACTAAAAATACAGCTCCAAAAAAATTCAAAAAAATCATCTCATCTATCTGTGCTGTAATTGCCATTTTATACCCCATTCCTAAAGCTACTACCCCGATTATCGCAGGAATCCATAAATGCTTTAATTCTTTTTCTCCCTTTTTTCCTCCTTGTAACAACTCTGTAGGATTTGCTTTCCCTACCTGTAATAAATTCGTGATTAAATTTAAAAAATAGACAAACGCAAAAAAGATAAGTGTGCCTTTTAATGCTTTTATTTGAAATGGGAAAGAAATATCCACTGGCAATTTTGTCATATTTAATAGCAGTAAAAAAATCATTTTAGAAAATACCATTCCAAATATCACTCCAACAACAACCGCTACTAAATAAATGACTACTGTTTCATAGAACATCATAATTCCTATATGATATTTTTCCATTCCTAATATACTATAAAGTCCTAATTCTTTTTTTCTTCTTTTAATTAAAAAACTATTGGTATAAAATAAAAATGGCACTAAAATAATACCCAGTAATACCAAACCTATATTCATCAATATCAAAATATATTCTGCTTTTGGCAGGCTTCTCATAATATCATTCTGCAAAATAGAAGCGAATACAAAATAAATAAATACAGAAAAAATACTCGCTGCTAAATAAGGAAAATAGGCTTCTTTATTTTTCAGGATTCCTGTCACTGCTAATTTAGGAAGTACTTTATGCTGTTTCATTTTTATCACCTCCCATTTGTAACACAGTAAGAGAATCAGAGATCATCTTATACATTTGTTCCTTTGTAGAATTTCCACGATAAATTTGGTTAAATACATTTCCATCTTTAATAAAAAGAACTCTGCTCGCATAACTCGCTGCTGTAATACTATGAGTCACCATAAGAATAGTCTGTCCATCTTGATTGATATCCTCAAATAAACGTAATAATTTATTGGAAGCTTTCGAGTCCAATGCTCCTGTTGGTTCATCTGCTAAGATAACTTTCGGCTTTGTAATTAATGCTCTGGCAACTGCGGTTCTCTGTTTTTGACCTCCAGATACTTCATATGGATATTTCTGTAATAAATCTTGTATTCCCAACTTCTCTGCTAATGGTCTTAAACGCTTAAACATCTCTTTATAGGAAAGCCCTGCTAATACTAATGGCAAAAAAATATTATCTTGTAAAGAAAGCGTATCTAATAGATTAAAATCTTGAAAAACAAATCCTAAATTATCTCTTCTAAATGCACATAATTCTTTCTGTCTGATGTCAGAAAAACGTTTCCCCTCTAATAAAACTTCTCCTCCTGTAGGTTTATCCAAAGACGCCAAAATATTTAAAAGTGTTGTCTTCCCTGATCCAGATTCCCCCATAATCGCCATGTATTCTCCCTTTTCCACAGAAAAGCTGACATTTTCTAAGGCTTGAACTTTATTTCCACCCAAACGTGTTGTATATATCTTTTTTAAATTTTTCACTTCTAATAATAATCCCATGTTCTGTTCTCCTTTTTAAACTAAAACATCATAAATTCTTTTTTATTTTCTGGTAATTATCATAGCAAAAAAAGAGATAAGAAACCATAGATTCAACTTACGTTTTCAGCAGTATTCTTACAAAATTGTAAGAATCTTGGGCTTTTTATATTCCTATAGCTTTTTATCTCTCTATTTTTCTTTTATTTACTTTATTTCCTAATCATTTTATTCTATACCTTTAATATGAATGGTATATTGACAGAAAATGGTTTATCTTTTTCTCCCAACCGTCCTGTTTCGTCCTCAAATACACGAACATAAATTCATCAAAACCGAGAAGATGCATATGAACTTCATCTCCCCCGACTTAAAATTCAGTAATCACATCCTTGGATAAAAAAGGCAAATTTATAAAAAGTTTATTTCATTTCTTAAACTAATATTGTATAATGAAATAAACAATAAATGGAATTTACAGAGGAAAAGAAGAAAAATGGAATATATTACTTTAGAATTTGATTATATCGGTATGGAAAACGGAGGGAAAATTCCTATTGAAAATACTGGACGAGGGCAAGATATATCACCAGAATTTGTGATTAAAAATTTATCACCAAAAGCGAAAACGCTTGCTATCACACTAGAAGATTTGACACATCCTATCAAAAATTTTACCCACTGGATTATTTGGAATATCCCTGCTATTGATAGAATAAAAAAGGGAATCGAAGCTGGAAAAAGTGTATCTACATTAGGAAATGCGAAACAAGGAATTGGATATGGTTTACACCGATATGCAGGACCAAAACCTCCTAAAGGAAAAAAACATACCTATCGCTTTACTATTTATTCCTTGGATTGTGAAATAGATTTAAGCGCTAATGCAAGAAAAAAAGATTTTTTGAAAAAAGCAAAAAATCATATTCTTCAAAAAGGAAGTATTATGGGTGAATTTGAGTAATATTTATTTTATCGCGAGATTCACTTCTTACACATTAGTCCGAACCAACAAACTAGCTTGAGAGAAGGAAGTATTCCAACGAAGCCACACTTTCGCTGGAATACTTCCTTCTCTCAAACGGAACACAAAACACTTTTCCCCCTATAACCAAAATCCATATCCCCCTTTTCCCTCACATATTTATAGTAACGATAGTCCATTTATTATTTTGAAACATAAGAAAGCATTGACAATCTAATTTATGCTGATAATAACTTTTTATAATTTTCCGAAACCAATCATATTTTAGAAATTTAATATATTTAGCATTTACTGCCATAAGTTGTCCTCCCTCTCCCATCTTTTCCTATCATTCTAATCTTTCTCACCTACTATTCTATTATATGTTCTTCTTTCTACACTTATGATAAATCTTTTAATCTCTAGCTTCATGATTCCGATAAAAATATATCTTCATAGTCGTTCCCTTTTCTATTTCTGTTTTCATCAAGATTTTATTAGAAATCTTATACGCTGCCTGTTTAAATAGATAGAGTACTATACCAGTAGATTTCTTATTCATTCTTCCATTATATCCAGTAAATCCCTTTTCAAATATTCTAGGCTGATCCTCTTTACGTATCCCTATTCCAGTATCTTTTATAACTAAAATAGCATCTACTTTTCTTTCCCCTTCTTCTCTCTTACATTCTCCCCCTTCCAAATAAATAGAGATCCCCCCTGATGGTGTATATTTTACTGCATTAGAAATCAATTGTTCTAAAATAAGGGATAACCACTTTTCATCTGTTAGCACTTTTTTTTGGAATTCCTCTAATTGAAAAGATAGATGCCGATTAATAAATAATACCCCATATTTTTTTACTACCTGATTCACAATCTCTTTTAATTCATATTCTTTTAATATTAAATCAGATGACATATTTTCCAATCTCAAATACTGTAATACCATCTCCACATATTGTTCTATTTTAAATAACTCCTCCATAATAGAATAAGTAATCATTTTCGACTGCAGTTCCTCTTTATGCAATAGAAGTTTTAAAGCTGCGATAGGCGTTTTTATTTGATGCGCCCACATAGTATAATAATCCTTCATTTCGGTTTCTTTTTCTTCTTTTTTAGACAAGACTCTGCGCCTTTCTTCTTCTAACTTCCGAATAATTTCCACATAACTCTCTTCTATTAAATTCTTCCCTAGAGGGATATAATCAAAGCTTTCTCCTATTCCATTTGTTATTATCTTTAATTCCTTGTAACGAGAATAATACTGAATATAATCATAAATTCCATAACAAATTCCCAAAAATGAAGTAATCACTACAGCATAAAAAATATCTAAGAAATTATCTAATTGGTTTAAATTACAAATCAATAAAAATATTATAATAATAAGTACATACATTCCGATCACTTTTCTTCTATCAAAAAAATATCTCTTCCATATCATTTTCATTCTCCTATTTTATACCCCATACCTTTTTTTGTCTGTATTAAATTTACAATTCCTATTTCTTCTAACTTCTTTCTCATTCTAGTCATATTCACAGTCAAAGTATTATCATCTACAAAACATTCATTATCCCATAATCTTTTCATAATCTGCTCTCTTGAAACAGTATTTCCCACATTTTCAAACAGAATCTGTAAAATTTTAAATTCATTTTTTGTCAATTCTACCTTTTTATCCTGATACCATAAACTAGCATCAGAAATATTTAATATCACCCCTTTATGTTCTAATAAAGAAGTTTGACTCTGAAATGCATAAGAACGTCTGAGCATCGCCTGTACCTTTGCAGATAGTACTTCTAAATCAAATGGCTTTGTGATAAAATCATCACCACCCATATTCATTGCCATCACAATATTCATATTATCTCCTGCCGAAGAAAGAAAAATAATCGGCACTTTAGATACTTTTCTTATCTCATTGCACCAATAATATCCATTATAAAACGGCAGCATAATATCCATCAGCACAAGCTGAGGAGCATATTTAGAAAACTGACTCATAATATCAGAAAAATCATCTGTCACTTTCACTTCATATCCCCACTTTTGCAAATGACTCTGAATTTCACCCGAAATAACATTATCATCTTCTATCACAAAAATTTTATACATCTCTTTTCTCCCGTCTTTTTTATATTCTTCTCATTATAGCATAAGATTTTTAAAAATCTCCAACAGGTTTAAAAAATTTTTTCTAAAAAATTTCTTTTATTAAAAAAAAGACTATTTTAAAATAAAACATTGTATCATAGCAATCCCTTTCCTTAAAATAGCTCTATATTTTCTATCAATATCCTTTTTTCTTCAACTCAATATCCATACTCCCAGATCGAAATCCCTCTAAATCTAAACAAATATAAAAAAACCCATATTTTTTTAAATTCTTCACAATCTCCTCTTTTTTTTCTAATACCTCAGAAAAATTTTCGCTATCTACTTCTATCCTCACAATATCCTTATGAAGCCTCAGCCTTATATTCCCTCCTATGAAATCTCTTAAATACTCCTCTCCCTTTTCAATTCTTCTCAATATATCATAATCCAATTTCTCACCATAGGGAATCCTTGTTGCCATACAAGGAGTAGAAGGTCTAAAAGCTACTGAAATCCCATACTCCGCTGCCATTTCTTTTACTTCTCTCTTTGTCATCTTTGCATCTTTTAAAGGACTGATAATATTTAACTCCTGAAGTGCTTTAATCCCCGGACGATATTGATATAAATCATCTTCATTTGTTCCATCTAAAATAATCTCTATCTTTTTTGTATCAGCAAACTCCCTTAACTTCCCAAACAAATGATATTTACACAAATAACACCGATTGATTGGATTATTTTGAATCTCGTTTTGTTCTAATTCATCTATCTCTATAATTTCATGTATCCCACCAATTTCCTCTACCACTTTCTTCGCATTCTCCAAATCACATGCTGGATGTAATTTCGTATCAAAAGTAACTGCATATACTTTTTTCCCATTTGGTAAAGCCGCATCACACGCTAATTTTAACAGCAAGCTGCTGTCCACTCCACCAGAAAAAGCCACACAAATATCTTCTTTTCCATATTCCTTTATTTTCTCTTTTAATCTCTTCTTTTTATCCATACCTTCCTATTGTTCAACCTTTCTACCTTCAAAGCAATTATTCTTCTAACCCATATACAAAAACAAGAAAATTCATACACTCTTGACCAACGGTTCGCATAGGAAGATACCTATTCCAACGAAGCCGCGCTCTCGCTCCGTTCCAGACGTAACGGTACTAA
>CANRVK010000123.1 GCA_947643285.1 uncultured Eubacteriaceae bacterium | reverse complement strand
GGAGCGAAAGCGCGGCTTCGTTGGAATACTTCCTTGCCGCAGCGTCCCCTTTGCCATTCCAGTAAATAAAACAATCCCTATTCCTTTTTAAGTTTCACAATCACCCATATCTGATTACTCTATCTCATCTTCTGTCTTTCCATTAAAAATCCCTTTTATAATCAAATAATATTATTTCTGAATAACAACCTTTTATTCTTAATATTTTCCACTTTATATCATAATTATTCTACAAAATCAAATACTCCACTGCAAACAGCCACTTGCTCATTGTTCACACGAATAACATGATGACAAATATTTATATCTGATACAAACTCGTCTGCATTTTCCAAAAATCCGCATATTTTCCATTTTTATTCAACAATTCCTCATGTGTTCCATACTCCTCTATTTTTCCATCTTCAAAAAACAATATCTTATCCGCTAATAGCACAGACCCCAAACGATGTGTGACAAAAAATGTGGTCTTTCCTTCACTCAACTCTGCAAACTTTTTATACATCATCGCTTCCCTCACAGGATCTATCGCCGCCGTCGGCTCGTCCAAAATAAAAATCTCTTTATCCGAAAAAAATGCCCTCGCTATCGCTATCTTTTGCCACTCTCCACCTGATAATTCTATTCCTCCAAATTCTCCTGATAAAATCATATCTTCTTTTATCTCTTTTTCAAACCCTGCCAACTCTAATGCCTTTTTTATCTTCCCTATCTCTTCTTTTCTCTCCACATCAGCGATGAAAACATTATAAAATAAAGTATCTTTATATTTATTAAAATCCTGAAATACCGGAGAAAATAACTTCTGATAACTTTGTTTATCTAATTCTTCTATATTCTTCCCTTCATAAATAATTTCTCCCTGAGAAGGCAACAGTAACCCCATCAATAATTTTACAAAAGTAGATTTCCCACTCCCATTCGCTCCCACAATCGCAACATGTTCTCCCTTTTTTATCTCTACTTTAACCCCCTTTAAAGCATACTCCTTTGCCATCGGATATCGAAAATCCACATCATGAAATAAAATTCCCTCTCTCTTTTCCTCTCTCCCCTCTTTTTCTTCTTCCCCCGGTTTCAAATCCAAATCCAAAAATTTATAAAACTCCTCAATACTATAAGAAGCACTGATAATGGTAGATACCTGATTTACCAAATCCTTCATACTATCTATCAAACTATAGATCAAAAGAAAAATAGCAGCAAAACTTCCAACCGTAATACTCCCCTTTATCATCCCCATAACTGTAATTATCATGCAAATAATAAAAATAACATTCCGAATAAGGTTTTCCCCTAATTGATACCATATCCTTTTTCGTTCTAATTTTTCTCTTATCTTCACAAGCCTTTCTTTCGCATTTAAAAACTTCTCATTAAAAAATTCAAATCGATTCCCTAATAATATCTCCCTCAACAACACCTTATCGAAAAATACATTTTTGAAATACCGATATTCTAGCATCTCCTCACTATCTTCTTTCCTGCTCGCCGCCTCTTCATAAGCCAAAAAATATTTATTCAGCAAGGCTGGAATAACAGAAAAACTTCCGATTAGACAAAGCCAAGGTTCAATCCAATACAAAGAAATCAAAAGCCCTATTGTTTTACTCATACTATTAAATATAGTCAAACCTATCTGAAATAACAGCACAAACCCTGCCCTTGTAAAATACCACGCCCGTTGAATAATAGCCTGAATCGCTGGCAATTCATAATATTCCGCATGTATTTTAGCTGCCTTTTCATTAATCTTTTCATCTAATAAAAACCAAGAAGAAAAATTAAATCTCGCAGCCATATTTTCTAATATCGCATCAAAAAAATGTTGAATTATCATAAGAAAAACAAATAAAACAAGCGTCCCCGCCACCTTCTTAAATACCTCTGCCTTCACAGCCATATCACTCGAAAGATCGATATAATTCTTCCATATATTCGTGAGTATAGGGCTTAAACTCCCTTGAAAAATACACCCTAAAACATAAGCCGATAATAACCAAAACTGCTTTTTAAAAACAAAAGATACTAAACGAATATAATTTTTAAAAGGACTTTTTTTGACCTCTTTTAATTCTGATATTTTCTGTTCAAAATAACCTGTCCTATCCCCCATCACTCTATGCCCTCCTCTCTGATATAAAGTTTTCTCTGCGTTTCATATAATTGATAGAATTTCCCTCTTTTCTTCATCAACTCTTCAAAATCACCTATCTCACAGACTTTCCCTTGATTTAATACCAAAATTTGATTCACCTGACTGGCGATTCCTAAACGATGCGTCACCAAAAAAGTCATAGATTCTTTTGAATGTTCTATAATATTTTGAAATGTATTCACCTCAGCTATCGGATCTAAAGAAGCTGTCGGTTCGTCAAAAATCAATACCTTTTTATTCCCCACAAATGCCCTAGCGATCCCTACCTTCTGCCACTCTCCCCCAGAAAGCTCCACACCATCTCCATACAATTTCCCCAATATCGTATCATAAGAATCCTTTAAATTCCTCGCAATCTTATCAATTCCATAATCCCTCATAATCCCCTTCCACTCTTCTTCCCCTTCTCCAAATCCCACATTTTCCCTTAAACTCAAAGCATACCTAGCATAATCCTGAAATGCACACCCAAACAATTTTGACAATTCCTGTCTTGATAATTCATTAATCTCAACCCCATTAATAAAAATCTTCCCCCGTTCCGCCTTATATAACCCCAATAACAACTTAATTAAAGTGCTTTTTCCAGAACCATTTTCCCCTACTAAAACAACCCTTTGCTTTCCCTTTAATTGAAATGAAACATCTTCTAACACATAAGTATCCGTATTTGGATACCGGAAAAAAACATGTTCAAAAATAATTTCAATCGAAGACTTCTCCTCTATTTCCAGCTTCTTCTCCCCCTCTTCCTTCTGCATAATCTCATTCAGCTCTTGATGCTTTTTACAGACAAGTTTATACTTACTATAATGACTCACCACCCCCTGATAGAGCTTCAAAAGATTCATATGTAATAAATGATTAGAAACAGCGATAAAAGCCGCAAGAGTTATCTTTTGATTCCAATATAAAAACAAAACCACACCTAAACACAATAATACAGGAATATATTGACTGATAAAAATCAATTTAGAACTAAAACTATAACTTTCTAAACTCTTTAAATATTCTTTATTAAACCCCTTTATAAGCCTCTCCCAACCCTTTTGAACAAATCCTGAAGCACCGAAAACTCTTACCTCTTTTGCATACTCCTTTTCCGTCAAAATATTCATCTTATCCTCTGCCATTCTCTGATCAAAAGTAAGAGAAAAAAGCTTATTATAATGTTCCTTTGAAAACTTAGTGATAAAATAGGTAGTACATGGCAGAAATACCAAACAAAGAATCGGCAGAATCCAACTATATCGAATTAACACATAGACATATAAAACAGTATTGATAATAAATTCTAATACTTGAAGTACAAATGAAAACTTGATTTCTAATCTATTATTTTCTTTTAAATATTGAACTTTATCATAAAATTCATTACTTTCAAAACACACATAAGGAATTTTCTTTAATTTATCCTGTAATTCCAATATATTCTCCGCATCCATATCCGCATTCCATTTAATTTTTAAATAATCCCCGATCAAATGAATATTTGGAACGATAGAAAGAAAACATAAAAACACGATTGGCATAAACATAGCCCCTATTGGCAAAACATTACCTATAATATCTTCCACAGTATCGATTAAATATTCCTGCGCCAAAATCGAAATAGGATCAATTATACTGACTATAATGGTTATACAAATCAATATTAGAGATACCATTTTCCTTTTCTTTAACACTTTCATAAAATTCATCAGTTGCAAAAACTCGCATCATATATCCATTGAGTTTCCACAGCCACCCTCCTTTCTAAAATCTCCTTTTACTTATACTTCTTAATTATAAATCCTTTTTACATAAAAGTCAAAGAAACCTTTTTTTCAAACACTTTTTATTATCATTCTGTCTACTTTAAAACGAAAGTTCCGCTATGGGAAGGAATGATTCCAACGAAGCCGCGCTCCCGCTCCGTTCCAGACGTAGCGGTACTAAATTCGCAACTCCTTGCAGGACTGCTCATTAAGTACCAACGTCTTCCAAGGGGCTTCTTTTGGAATTCATTCCTTTCCTTCGCTAGTTTGTCTGCTTTTCTAATCTATAAAAAACTGAATTTCTACTGACTAAAGCCCAATTTGTTCAACTTAAGCATGATATATAAGTATATCTTGATAATTAGTATCATAAAATTGGTTCTTACTGTTACAGTTTTAGAGTGAAAAAACTCTTAAGTTAACCACATTGGACTAAAGCCTATAGATTTAGGATACTTCTAAAATAACATAAAGTTTACTTTTTTCTCTCTGCTTCTTATTTAATCTCAAAGTTGTCAAAATGATAGATATATCCTATATGCAATAAAATCTTGTACCTCTACTTTTCTTTATTTTAAACTTGAAACTATAAGAGAATTGACTTAAAGACTTCACCCTAAAACGAAAGTTTTAATTCCATAATTCCATTATACAAACAATAAATTTTACAAAATTTCCCTTTCTTTCATACAGTATAATTCTCACTCTAATTCTCTCAGAACAGCCAACAAACTAGCGCCAGCAAGGAACTATTCCAAAAGAAACCCCTTGGAAGACGTTGGCACTTAATGAGCAGCTCCGCAAGAAGCGGAGTTGCGAATTTAGTACCGCTACGTCTGGAACGGAGCGAGAGCGCGGTTTCGTTGGAATAGTTCCTTGCTGGCGCGAACCTCCGTCAAACTCCCTCCCTTATCCCTAATAATAAAACCTCCAAATTTACTACACAAAAAAAGAATAGAAAAATATTTAGCAAAAACCTCACCTAAATATCTTCCTACTCTTTTCCATCACATTCCTAACTAACACGAACTATCTCATCTATCCTATCCATCACTCCGTCTATGCAATACTTCTAAACTGCGCTTGATATAGTTCATAATAAGCTCCCTTCCTCTCCATAAGCTCCTCATGATTTCCAGCCTCACAGATTTTTCCTTTATCCACCACAAATATTTTATCCGCCTTTTTAATAGTAGAAAGCCTATGCGCAATCACAAATGATGTCCTGCCTTTTAATAATTCTTCAATTCCCTGCTGCACCAAAATCTCTGTATGAGTATCAATACTAGAAGTCGCCTCATCTAAAACCAAAATTCTAGGTTCTGATACCATTGTTCTAGCAAATGCCAACAACTGCCTCTGCCCTATAGATAATCTAGCACCCCTCTCACTGATCTCTGTATCATATCCCTTCTCCAATTTCATAATGAAATCATGTGCATTGACCGCCTTCGCTGCTGCGATAATCTCCTCATCTGTCGCATTTAACTTTCCATAACGAATATTATCTTTAATTGTTCCTGAAAATAAAAAATTATCCTGTGTCATAATCCCCATCTGTCTTCTCAGGCTATATAAAGACACCTCTTTGATATCATAACCATCTATCAGCACTCTCCCCTTTTTACTATCATAAAACCTGCTGATCAAATTCACAATCGTTGTCTTTCCTGCCCCTGTAGGTCCTACTAAAGCAATCGTTTCCCCCGGCTTAATCTGAAAACTCACATCATCTAATACATATTTATCCGATTCATCAATATAAGAAAAAGAAACATGTTCAAACTCCACTTTTCCTTTTATATCTGAAAGTTCTTCCACTCCCTCCTGATCCATAATCTCTGGTTCTGTATCCAAAATATCAAAAATCCTCTCTGCTGCTGAAATATTTGTGACAATATTAGTATAAAAATTCGCTAAATTTCTGATAGGACTCCAAAACATAGAACTATAAGTAGAAAATGCCATAAATGTCCCGATTCCGATCTCCCCTACTCCGATCACCTTAATTCCAATATAATATAATAAAAATTCTCCTGCTCCCCATATCAATTCAATCAATGAACCAAAACTATTTCCCAGACTTACTGCTCCAACATAAGCTTTTTTCTGTTCTTTTAAAAGCCAATCAAAATTTTCTGCCGATTCTTGTTCCGCCGTAAAGCTCTGAACAATCCGAATTCCAGATAAATTCTCATGTACAAATGCATTCAAATTAGAATTTTTCTTTCTCAAAATCTGCCATCTCTTATGAGAAAATGTCTGAATCACATACATTCCCACAATCAAAAAAGGCAACATTATAAATGCAGATAACGCTAACTTCATATTTTTGACCATCATAATTATCGCTACTGCGATCACAGTAAAAAAATCTGGAATCAGCGTGGTAACACTATTCGATAAAACACTTTTTAAGGCATTTACATCTCCGATCACCCTAGCTAAAATCTTTCCTGTCGGTCTGCTGTCAAAAAAACCAAAACCCAATTTTTGAATATGTTCATATAGTTCATTTCGGATTGTCACCAAAATCTCATTCGACATTTTCGCCATAAGATACATCCGAAGTTTTACTCCTAAAACATAAATAACATTTAAAATCACCGCAAAAATACCTAATTCCACTAGACCTTTTAAATTCTTATTTGCAATATGGACATCTATCGCTCTTTCAATAATCAGAGGATTAGCCATTGTGATTCCGATTGTAAGCACCATAATCAATAAAACAATAACTATCTGCTTTTTATAGGATAATAGATATCTATATAGTCGGATTAAGGTTTCTTTCTTTAGTATCTCTTTCTGTTCCTCGTCCTCTTTAAATGTATTCACTGACATCTTATTTTTCCCTCCCTTCTATGCCATCACTTTCATAGCATTATGATAATCTCCATATTGAGCCTCATAAGTAGAATAATACAACCCTTTCTTTTTCATCAATTCCTCATGAGTCCCTCTCTCTTTAATCTCTCCATTTTCTAATATGATAATCTCATCTGCTTTTCTGACAGCAGATATTCTATGAGCGATAATAATTTTAGTAGTATCCTCTAATTGTGTTAATTCCTGCTGAATTTCATACTCTGTTTCCATATCCAGCGCTGAAGTAGAATCATCTAAAATTAACACTGGTGATTTTTTCGCTATCGCCCTCGCAATACTGATTCTCTGCTTCTGACCGCCTGATAACCCTACCCCTCGTTCTCCAATAATGGTATCATATTGTTCACTCATATTCTCCACAAAGTCTTTCGCCCTCGCTGCGGCTATGGCTCTATGAATCGTTTCTTTATCCATACTACCATGGCTTCCAATACTGACATTTTCCCCTATTGTATCTGAAAATAAAAATACATCTTGCATCACAACAGAGGTATTTTTTCTCACATCTTTTAAAGGAAGCATTTTAATATCCACTCCATCTAAAAGAATCTCCCCTTCTGTCACATCATAAAAACGTTCAATCAGATTCACAATGGAAGACTTCCCAGAGCCTGTCATTCCCATAATTCCTAATGTCTTTCCTTTTTCCAGACAAAAATTGATATGTTTTAAAATCTCTGTATCATGAAGAGAAAAACTCACATCTTTAAATTCCACTTTCCCCTCCATCTTTTCTAATAAAATCGGTTTCTCTGCCTCTTTTATATCTGGCTCTTCTACTAAAATCTTATTGATCTTTTTATTTGAGGCGAGCGCTGACGCTAACTCATTACTCATCCAGCCTAACATTTCTATAGGCCAAATAATATTATTGGCATACTGAGTGAAAGCTCCCAAATCCCCGATAGTAATCCTATCTTTTATCACTAATATCCCGCCAAAAACAATTAACAATACCAATAAAAGTTTTGTCAGAAAAGAGATATTTGGATCATATTTCACTAATATCTTTGCCTGCTGCATATTCAAATCATAATATTTTTTATTATGTTTTTTAAATTTTTCTATCTCATATTGTTCTCTCGCAAATGCCTTCACGGTACGAACACCCGCTAAGTTCTCCTGCGCCACTGTATTTAATTCTGCATTCTGTTCACTGATCTGTTCATAAGTAGCACCTAATTTATTTTCCATCTTTATTGCTGTATATCCTACAATCGGCATAATAATCAAAGGAAGTATGGTCAAAATAGGACTGATATGAAACATACAATATAATACACTCGCAGTATGTACTACACATTCAATAGCCAACATTCCTATAAATCCAATAGCATTCCATACATTATCCACATCATCTTTTACACGAGCCATCAATTCTCCTGTATTGTTTTTATCAAAATATCGAATGGATAACTTTTGAATATGACCAAATAAATTCCTTCTGATATCACAGGCAATATTCATACTCGCTATATCAAAAATAATCTCTTTTATATACTGAAATATTGCTCTTCCAACACCTATTCCTACTAAAGCCATTAATAAACTCATTAATAGTTCTATTTTTCCATCTACAATCACGTCATCAATAATGCTGCTTGTCACCATTGGCACACGAATATCTAAAAAAATACTAATAAACATTGATGTAAGCGCTATCACATACAAATACCAATATTTTCTCAAATACTTCCCAATTGGATTTTTATTCATCTCTTTTCCCCTTTCTTTCTCTTACCTCAATTACACGATTTCCTGAAATTATGAATAAATGTTATATTCTACAAATTCTCTCACATTCTCTATAGAACAAAAAAAGCGGACACTCTGTCCGCCGAAACATTTTTTTCTATAATTTCTTGATACTTCATAAAAAAATGCCGCAGTCTTCTCTCGGACTACGGCATACTACTATTTCTTATGATAGATTCTCCTTATAATCGTTCGTAATTGAGGCAGGCTAAACTCACTTCTGATTCCATATTTAATTGTTTTTGCATTAAAATTGGTTTATTTCTCATTAGTTCCTACCTCCTTTTTTTATTTTTCTGTTTCACCACAACAGAAATCTATCTAATATAGTACTGACATTTCTGGTATTTGTCAATAGATTTTTTCCAAGTTCTATCATAAATAATTACAGTTCAATCGATTTGGGGATCAAAGGGTCGCTACGGCAAGGAAGTATTCCAACGAAACCGCGCTCTCGCTCCGTTCCAGACGTAGCGGTACTAAATTCGCAGTCCCGCTTTTCGCGGAACTGCTCATTAAGTACCAACGTCTTCCAAGGGGTTTCTTTTGGAATACTTCCTT
>CANRVK010000122.1 GCA_947643285.1 uncultured Eubacteriaceae bacterium | reverse complement strand
GACGTAGCTCATTAAATTCTCTGAACCCAATGGGTTCACCAACGTCTTCCAAGGGGCTTCTTTTGGAATAGGTGCTTGTCCTAAGCTAGTTTCTAGCTTCTCCATAAATAAAAAACCTTTCATACTTACCAAAAACTTATCAAAAATACTTTATTAATAGACTCTTTAACCTTCCGATTTTTGCATATAAACCAAACTTTTATGTTTTTTATAATTAATACTAACATAAATAAAAATAATCTTATTTTTATATTAAATTCCTCTAATTTAACTCGTTGTGCTAGTTCAATTAAATTCTGAAATTTATAAAAGTATTTCTTTTGAGCTTTATATTCTATACAAGTAAAAAATCCTATTTTATGAACATTATCTAATTCAACTAGCACAACGAGTTAATTTATAAATATTTAAAAACATCTATCTAACTATTTTATTTTTCCAATTCTACCTTCTTATAGACATTATATCTATATAAAAAAATCAAAAATACTATCCTCCTTCACAAACTCGCCTATTGTAACAAACTCTATTACGCTTCGTGAGTAGATTTATTCTATAAACTAGCTCTGGGAAGCAAGTATTCCAAAAGAAACCCCTTGGAAGACGTCGGCACTTAATGAGCAGTTTCGCAAGAAGCGAAACGGCGAATTTAGCGCCGCTACGTCTGGAACGGAGCGAGAGCGCGGTTTCGTTGGAATACTTGCTTCCCAGAGCGAACCATCGCGTCCTTGCCCCTCCCCTTTCATCACTGCGCCATTCTATTCGCAGAATCTAATAAACTATTCATTTCACTTGCCATATCTGTCACAAGATTCATCGCTGTCCCGATTTCCTCTCCACTATCAATCGTCTGTTCTATCCCTTTCATTGTTTTATCTGAAATATCTCTAAGCATCACTGCCAACTCATTTATTTCCTTTACCATCTGATGAACATTTTCTGCTGCCTCCGTGATTTCAGAAGCATTCTTCTCCGCTTTACTCACCGCTGTTTGCGATTGAAATGCCAAATTTCTGACCTTTTCTGCTACTACATTAAATCCTTTTCCTGCCTCTCCTGCTTTCGCTGCTTCAATCCCCGCATTTAATGATAACATATTTGTCTGTCTAGCTATTTTATCAATGGAATCTGTCATGGAAATATAACCTTGTACACTTTCCTTTATTTTTCCCATCGCCTGTATAATCCTATCACTCTGTTTTTGCAGCATATAGATACTATCTTTTAAGCTTTTCATGCTGCCTCCTGAAACTCGATTTAAAGAATTAATATTCTTCGCTTCCTTTTGTGTTTCTTCAATTTTTTCATTCAATTTTAAAAATAATTTATGAATCTCCAAAGAAACCTGCTTCAGTTGTTTTGCTAATGCCTCTGATTTTTCCTTTCCCTGTTCTGCATAAAACCTCCCTGTTTCTATACACCCATCTGCCACAGTATAACCTAGGCAAATAGCTTCTGCCATATTCTTACACGTTTCATAACCACATGCTTTGCAATTAAAAATCCTCTGCTCCTCTGTAAATTTCCCCATACTATTAAAAACCTTCTCTAATTCTTTTTTGCTCACTTCTCGTTCTTTTTTGTATTCTGATTTATAATTACGACAGAAATCTTTTAATTTTAACTTCTGATCAAATCGATGAAATAATTTTTTTGCCATTTTAGGATTTAACTTATTTTCTACTTGATGCATATAATTTGACGCTTCAAAAAGACTCACATCTCTTCCTATCGCTGGTCCTCCATTACATCCATATTCACAAGAAAGCGCATCTAAAACATCTGGCAGCATTTCCTTTTTTTCTTTTTCATATTGTTTTAAAATTTCATAAATATAAGGAGTACCTTCTACATTTAAAATATTTAATTCTGGATTATGCACTAAAAGATTCTGTTTTAACCCTCCGGGCATGGGAAAGAGAGAACCATATAGACCTTCTTCCTCTGTAAAATGAAAGTCCTCCCTCTGCTGTGAAAATAAAATTTTATTCT
This sequence comes from uncultured Eubacteriaceae bacterium, assembly GCA_947643285.1. Lineage (GTDB taxonomy): Bacteria > Bacillota > Clostridia > Lachnospirales > Lachnospiraceae > MGBC136627. The sequence goes on along the minus strand of CANRVK010000122.1, from coordinate 7,153 downwards.
CTTTTAGCTTCTCCTCTAATCTCTCGAAGGTCACATTATAATCAATCATTTTTGTATCCATAAATTCTTCTTTTTTTGCGATACAAGGAGAAAGTGCATAAATTTTTTCTGTTACATGTTTATAATTGCGCAAATAGCTGGCAAGGCAGAGCATAGGACTATGTATAGGTGAAAGATAAGAAATGAGATTTGGCTTATATTTTAAAATATAATTCGTAACTGCTGCACAAGGCTGTGATATTAGCTTTCTCTTTTTTTCCTGAAAAATCTTTAGATGCGCCCATGTACAAATATCTGCACCTAACCCCACATCATAAATCGTAATATCCCCTTGATTTTTTATCCATTGTAATATCCCCTTCCAATTATTTGGAAATGCCGTTTTAATTGCAGGAGCTACAATAAGAATTATCTTTTCATGACTGTTTATCGCCTTCCAAAAATACTCTATATCATCTTCAAACCTTCTGGCATCATGAGTACAGGCTTTTATACATTCTCCACATTTAATACACTTATCGCTATTAATATCTACAACTAATTTTCCCTCTTTTGTCAAATAGCTATAATTTGCTCCATCTACAGGGCATACCCTAATGCAAGAACTACATCCTACACATTTTGAAAGATTTACGGAAATCAAATTCATATCCATCTTATCGACCTCCAATTTCATTTATTTTTTATATATAATAGCATATTTCAGATTTGTCGAAAAGATATTTATATAAAAAAATAGTAGAATAATCTGTTCACTATATCGTAAAAAATGAATATTAGAAACTCCTTAAAACTATATAAACACTATATTTCTTCGGCTTTATCTGTTTCATATAGTTTCAGTAAAAATATCTGCTTTGACGCCCTAATTCGACAGAAAGATATAAAATGCTGTAAGAAACGGTAAAAAGATATATCTATCAAAGTTACATATCGCTACTTTTTCAGCTCGTTTTCTTTTGCTTTTAGTTTCAAAGAAGTTTCTATAAAAGCGAAATACGCCTGTCCGCAAATGGCGTGAACAAGCGTATAGAAATTATAGACAGATTAGCTGATTCTCAAAGTTATTTCATTATAAATCTATCATATTATATATCAAATTGTTTATTTAATCTCTTCTTTCTTAAATCTAAGCAAACTTGCAATAATTCCCAATAAACACATAATCAAAATGATAGATATTGAAATTTCTTTAGGGCAGCTCTGTCTGGATAAATGTCCACTTATCAGAAGATAGGACGCTGACCACGGATAAAATCCTGCTACCCCCGAACTTGACAAAACAACATTAATTAAAATAACTGCAGTAATAGCAATAAGTGGTGCGACAAACCCCCTAGTTCTTATGGTAAAATAAATAAAAGGTGTCTGTGTAGCGAACAATAATATTCCTCCCAAAAGCATTTTGATAAGAAAAAATATAATGGAAGGGATAGTAAGTTCTGTTACTGGAATAAAACAGTTACACAAAAATGCTAATACCAAAATTTCCAGCCAAGAAATCAGCATAAACATAAAAGTGAGTATTGCGAGAAAAAGCAATTTTCCACAAAAGAATATTGTTTGTGAAACTGGAATAACAAAAATATTTTTTAGTGTTCCATCTGTATATTCTCGGCTGATTATCCATGCATATAAAATTGTCAATACCATTGGCGCGAATAAAAGCATTAAGAACATAAACGCATTATCATAAAGGGAAAACAAGCTCATAACCATTTCAGGATTAGAAAGATAATTTATGATAGCTTTTACATAAACAAATAAAGGAACAATTAATGTGCCTAATATCCCAATCAAAAGGAACTTGGAACGTTTCAACTTTATATATTCACATTGTAACAATCTAAGCAATTCCCTCACCTCCAGTTATTCGTTTGAAATGTTCTTCAAGGCTATCCCCACAGGTATGTGCTTCAGAAACCTCCAAACCATTTTCAATAAAAACGCTGACTATTTTTGTTACGGATAAATTCAGATTATATAATCGAATATTATAGTCGTCTTGTATTAAAAACTGCTTTTCATCAAAAATCTGTTCCAAAATCCTCGCCGCCTGTGCTGTATCGGATATAGTAAAATGAATATATTTACTACTTCTTTGCTCTAATTTTGCAAGACTTTCTTCCTCCAACAGTATGCCTTTGTCAATAATCCCAATGTCATCAGCAAGCAATGAAATTTCAGACAATATATGGCTGGAAATAAGAATGGTTTTCCCTTTTTCATCACATAGCTGTCGAATGAAAGAACGAACCTCTGCAATTCCAATAGGGTCAAGTCCATTAATTGGTTCATCTAATATCAATAATTCTGGGTCGTGCATGATTGCAAGGGCAATAGCCAGACGCTGTTTCATGCCAAGTGAATATTGAGAAAATAATTTTTTATCCTTATAGGGTAATCTGACTAAATCTAATGCGTCTTTTATTGCATGAGGATTTGGTACTCCCCGTAAAGTTGCAAAAATATGCAAATTTTCTGTTGCTGTTAGGTTTGGATAAAAGCTGGGAGCTTCAATTAAACTTCCAATACGAGGGAGAATTTTTCTTTCATTTCCCCTCAAAGGTTTTTCCCAAATTAATACTTCCCCAGTTGTTGGCTGTGTAAGTCCCAGCAACATTTTCATGGTAGTAGTTTTTCCTGCACCATTTCTTCCAAGCAGCCCGTATATCCGTCCTTTCTGAACATGGATATTCAAATCAGCAACACTTTTTCCCATACCATACATTTTAGTAAGATTTTTTGTTTCAATAATGTAATCACTCACTTAAGAACCCCCTTTCATATTATCTATTTTATCACACCAATCTTGCCAAAACCTTGCATTAAGCTTGCATTAACCTTGCATTTTGAATAAATAGGAAAAACCCTGCCATATCTGGCAAGGTCAATATTCTTGATAATAGAAAATTTGCAAAATGCACTTTCTATTATATTGCAAAAGGAAAAATCAGAGTAAATATCGTGCCTTTTGTAGGTTCACTTTCTGCTATTATTTTTCCATTCATTTTTTCAGTGAGTTGATATGCAATAGACAATCCAAGTCCGCTGCCCTTTTCTGAACGTCCTTTATCACATTTATATAACCGCTCAAAAATATGTTTCAAATCTTCATTTTTTATACCTATACCATTATCAGATAATTGTACTTTTATACAATTTTCAAATTCACATAAGGAAATTCCTATTTTATCTGCGTGACTATGTGAAATAACATTTTGTATCAGATTATTTAATACCCTCATATATCCATCTGGATCAAGTCTTGCCCAAAAAGGCTGTTCAGGGATTGAAATGTCATATTCTATCTGTCTGTTCTCAAATATTGGTATCCAGTCAATCAATATATTCCTTGTTAATTCTGCTGCCTCAATCATATCTATTTTCATAACAAATTCATTTGAATTTAGCTTAAACCAGTCAAAAAGTACATCAATATAATCTTTGAGGTCATGTGATTTTCGGCGGGCAATTTCAATATAATCATCACGTTCCTTATCTATGACAACACCTTTATGCACTGCATCTAAATAACCAATAAGAGTAGTAAGAGGTGTCCTAACATCATGAGATAAACTTGTCATAAGTCGTTTGTTTGCCTCTTCTGCTTGGCGCAAAATAGAAATTTTATTTTCATAAAGCAAAATAATATTATTAATTTCATAAGCGAGTGGGGCAACAATTTCATGTGTTTTTGCTAAAATACGCCTGTTTCCATTTCCGCTTTTTATATCCGCAAGTATATCAAGCATTTCAGATATTTGTTTTTTTACTTTACAAACAGTAGTAATAGAATAAATAACCAACAATAACGCGATCGCTGAAAAAAGAAAACAGAAAATTCCCATATGATCAAACCTCCTTATTAAAGCGGTATCCTATTCCTTTTATTGTCTGAATATATTTCGGATTGCTGGGATTTTCTTCTATCTTTTTTCGTATACGGCTAATAATTGCCATTATGTTGCTATCATCATATACATATGGCTCTTTCCACACTTCTTCATAGATTTGCTGTTTTGTCAAAATTTTCCCTTGATGTTTAGCACAAAATAAAAGTAAATCAAATTCCTTTGGCGGCAATTCAAATATCCCATTTACAGAAGTAACAGAGCGACTATCTATATCAATGTTAAGACCTTCAAATTCAATCTTCCCCTGTACCTCTGATTGGTTAAAGTGGGTATAGCGGCGTATAAGAGAGATAATACGTGCTATCAATTCGTCCATTTCAAAAGGTTTTGTTAAATAATCATCTGCTCCTGCCCGTAATCCACGCACTTTGGAAATACTATCATTTTTTGATGTAAACATAAGAATAGGTAAATTATTTTTCTCCCTAATTTTTTCTAAAATCTCAAAACCATCAAGTTCTGGCATCATAATATCCAGTATGACAAGTTGATATTTATTTTCTTTCAATTTTATAAGACCATCTTTTCCTAAATAGCAGCAGTCAGCTTCTATATTTTCTTGCAAGACACTTTTCTTAATTAATGCACAAAGTTCTTTATCATCATCTATTAACAAAATCTTATTCATTAATCGCTCCTCTGTTTACTTCTTCTTTTCTCAACAAGTTTTTAGGCATATCAGCCATAAACACTAAACTTTACCACACTAAATATATGGTTTTCCTCTCATACTCTGTACCCATCTTTTAAATCTTGTCCCTCTTCCTCAAAGCTTTATCCGCTATAATTGTATGCAGTCAGCCAAATAAAATCAAGGTTCTTTCTGTAAGAATTGAAAATTATTTAAAAAACAAAGGTGAACATCCGATTTCTAAATAAAAAATCGAAAATTCACCTCTATTTTCTTATATCTGTTTCAAATGAAAACGATTTACCAACTCATGTAACCTCTTAGACTGACTAGATAATTCCGCACTTGTTGCAGCGCTGTTTTGAGCAAAAGAAGAATTAGACTGAACCACATTACTAATTAAATCTACATTTTCTGTAATCTGTTCTAATACAATTTTCTGATTTTGTGAAGCATTACTAATCTTATCCATGGAGGTTAAAATCTCTTCTGAACCTTTTACTACTGTCACAAGAGATTTGGCTGTATTATCTGCAATCTCTATTCCATTTTCTACTGCCTTTTGAGAACTTTCTATCAAATCTGTTGTTTGCTTCACTGCTTCTGCACTTTTTGCCGCTAATTCACGAATTTCATCTGCCACAACAGCAAATCCTTTTCCTGCTGTTCCTGCTCTTGCTGCCTCTATAGAAGCATTTAAAGAAAGTAAATTCGTCTGCATAGCAATATCTTCAATTGTTTTAACAATTTTTTGGATTTCAGTAGAAGAATGACTAATATTTGACATAGCATAAATTAAATTCTCCATCTCCTTATTACTTTCCTTAATATTTCTTCCTACTTCAGAAACAGTAACATTAGCAGTTTGCGCATCATTTGCATTTGCTCCTACATCTTTTGATAAACTTTCTATGGAAGCTGCCAGTTGATCAATGGCTGATGCTTGTTCTGTCGCACCATCGGAAAGAATCTGTGCGCCAGATGATACATTTTCTGAACTGGCAGAAACTTCATCTGCTGAAAAAACAATTTGATGTAATGTGTCATTTAAAGACTGTGAAATTTTCTCAATAGATACCTGAATAGGGATAAAATCTCCAATATAATTCTGTGTAATAGTAATATCCATATTATTATCTGCCATTTGAGAAAGCTGTTCAGAAATATCCTTTACATAATTACTTATCGTAGAACTAATATGATTAAATGCCTGTGACAGATGTCCTAACTCATCATCAGATTGAATATCAATATGAATATTTAAATCTCCTGCTTCCAGTTTAGCTGCTCCATCAGTAATTAATTGAATAGGATCTAAAGATCGTTTAATAATGCGATTCACTAAAGTTAACAATATGATTCCCAATAATATTACCATAAAAGTCAGTTTTCCTGCACCTTCTACAATAGCTCCATAGAACTCACTGCTATTAACTGTCAGATGTAATGTCCATTTAGTTTTCCCCTCTATTGTCAGTGGGATAGTAACAGAAACTCCCTTTTTTTCTGTTCCAAAGTTCTTACTATTTTTAATAATAAAACGACTATTAACATACTTTCCTTCTGACATAGAGCGGATCTTATTCGCATCTTCTACCATAGTATCATATCCGATATCCAAAGCGCTTTTCCCTACTTTTGTATCATCAGCAGAATCTACTAAAATAGTTCCATCTTCAGCAAGAGCCACCAAATGAGCTGATTTATAATCCGTGCTAACTAATAGTCGTTCCTGCATATTATCTAATGCTACATCAACACCAGCTACCCCAAAAAATTCTCCTTCTGAATTCCAAATAGGCGAAATAATACTAATCATCATAATATTTTTTCCCATCAGATTATATACATAAGGATCCATAATATAAGGTCCACCTGTCTTTTTTATTTGCATATAATATTCTTTCTCATAATTGTCAAAAGCATCTTCATGCTTTTCAAACATATATCCTGTTTTTTCTTCATTTAGGTATACAACCGCTTCATAAGCCATGTCTTTTTTATGGACACTATAAGGTTCTCCATTAGCATCTGCAATAACATTTTGTTCAAAATAAGCGAATCCTGTTGGAAATCCATCGCCGCCTTCCAAAAGCCCCACTAAGGCAATATCGATCGCATCCCTTTGCTGTTTGGGATCTAATGCAGAAATATTCCGAAGAGAACCTGCAAATCCTACCACTTTTCCATAAGCGTTTTCGATATCATTTGTAACTAAAAATGCATTCTCATAAGCAACTGCCGCTAACCTTTCTCTATTAGCCTGAACTAATGATTTCGCAGCAAGCAAAGCAGAAAGCAAAATGGTCAACAAAAAAATACTGGCAACTATCAGCGCCATTTTTGAAATAATCTTTTTGCTAAGGCTATTACTTTTTTCAAAATGTGATCCCTTAGTTTCCTTTTCTTCGTGTAACATAAAGTTCCCTCCATGATATAGTTTATTACCATTCCTTCTATTATATCGTCCCACACGTAAGAAGTCAATTTCTTGTTTGAATTTCTTTCTTATACAGGTTAGCGTTTCGTCTATTTGAGCATTAAAGGGGACGCTACGGCAAGGAAGTATTCCAACGAAGCCGCGCTCTCGCTCCGTTCCAGACGT
>CANRVK010000121.1 GCA_947643285.1 uncultured Eubacteriaceae bacterium | reverse complement strand
TGGAACGGAGCGAGAGCGCGGCTTCGTTGGAATACGTCCTTGCCGGAGCGTCCCCTTTTAACTTTCATAATCCCTTACTATATTTTATAGTAACTAGAAATTCTGATTATAAATTTAATTATACCATTTTTACTTTTCATTTACCATAAAAATATAAGGCATAGCCACGACAAACGCATGAATGAAACTTATTTTAGCTTCAAGGTTCATGTCCTGTGACATTGAAAAAATAAAATCGTTACTATAGTAAAATAGTAGGATATTTAGAAGAACGATTAGAATATTTATATTTTGATATGGATAATTATGAGATAAAAATAAAATATTTGATAGGGGATTATAAAGTTAATTGTAGCATAGATGAGGAAAGTATTATATGGATTTGTAAATAAGTAAAAATTTTATTGTAATTTTTTTTTATTGCTTTATACTTATTAATAAAAATAAGTTTGGAGGAATAGGAATGAAAAAAATTTATGAGAACGGGGATCAGTATGAAGGAGAATGGAAAGATGATAAAAGAAATGGACAGGGAATCTTAATTTTTATAGATGGAGATCGCTACGAAGGAGAATGGAAAGATGACAATATGGATGGATATGGAATCTATAGTTTTGCAAATGGAGAGCGTTATGAAGGAGAATGGAAAGAGGGGTATATGAATGGACAAGGAGTCTATACTTTTTTAAATGGAGCACGTTATGAAGGGGAATTTAAAGACGACAATATGAATGGATATGGAATCTATAACTATCCAAATGGAGATCGCTATGAAGGAGAATTTAAAGATGACAATATAGATGGACAGGGAATCTTAACCTTTGAAGATTTTTATGGACAAGAATGGAAAGAGGGATATATGAATAGATATGGAATATTCTATCCAAATGGGACTCGTTATGAAGGGGAATTTAAAAATAATAAAATGAATGGAAAGGGAGTCTTAACTTATCCAACTGGGGCTTGCTATAAAGGAGAATTTAAAGATAATAAAATGAATGGGCATGGCGTCTATACCTATCCAAATAGGCTTTGCTATGAGGGAGAATGGAAAAATGGAAAAAGAAATGGGCAGGGAATTTTAACCTTTGCAAATGGAAATTGTTATGAAGGAGAATGGAAAAATAATCAATTTTTAGGGTAGTTAGACAGGGAACTGGAAAGAAGTTTGTAAAATTTATATCCTCTCTCCAAAATCCTTGTCTTTCAAAATCCAAACAATCAAAATATTCTATTTTCCCCCAATCCCTTTTTAAAATAATTCCATCAACTTGCTCAACCACATATCATTCATCTAAAGACGAAAAATCATATTCTCTGCTCCCATCTTTATAGCCGCATCTTTGAAAAGAGCAATGGTCATCATAAATAATAATCATATACTCCCTATGGTTCATATATAGTGTCAATTCTGCTTCTCACCTATTTTCTATGCTCTTTTACAGTAGATCTTTTATTGTTTGAAAATCATATGTAACCATTTGCCCTCTTATTCCCTTTCGCTTTCGTTGCCGTGCATATATATATCAATTTCGCTTAATAGTTCTTTTAATATAAGCATTTGCTTCGGCGTAATCATAATTCCCTTACCATATCTTGTATGATCCTGATTCCATGTTCTTATATCATAAACAGGCTCTTTATTATTCCACGAAATGAAATTTAATTCTTTTATCCAACCATTATTTGACTTAGACAAATTGCCTATATACCTATAAATAACATAGTTTTTCAAATATAAACAACCTCCTTTGCGGTTTCAGATTATAGTTTCGATTATACCACGTTCATGCTACATTTACCACAAAAATATAGAAACACAGCAACATATGTACCAACTTAATTACTCTTTTATAGCAAACCATTTTCTAGTATAATAAAACAGAAATGAAAAATATGACATTTACATTATGATATTGTACTAGATATTTGTACCTGTTTTTTGATTTTCATTCTAAAAAAATCTCTATCTTTTAAGTAAAATTTATCACAAAAACAAAAATCATTTGTAGAATAGTCATAAACTAGCTTTTGGGAAGCATCTATTCCAAAAGAAGCCCCTTGGAAGACGTTGGTACTTAATAAGCAAACCCGCAAGAAGCGGGATTTGCGAATTTAGTACCACTACGTCTGGAACGGAGCGAGAGCGCGGCTTCGTTGGAATAGAGGCTTCCCAAAAGCGCTCCTACCCCTCTCCACACCTATTTACTTTCCCCCATAAAAAGAAAAAGATATGAATATCTCATACCTTTTTCCTTATTATCTTTAAAATAAACTTACACAACCAAATCGACATGCTGTATTGTTCCAGCTTCTCCGCTCTCTTTTAAATAAACTCCTGTGCTCCTTATCATCGCATTGGTATGATTAGTCTGTTGATTATTTAAAGAAAACTGTGTCGATGCATTTCCCAGATAAATAGCTCCTACCCCTGCTTCTTTCAAAGTCAACAATTTATCATTTCCCTGTTCATCTTTTGTCCAGATTCTGAGATCCTCGAAAATATCATCTGCCTCATCAATCCAGCCATTTTTATCTTTATCATATTTCGCTAAATCCTTAAATCCATCTCCTGATTTCGTGCCAAATAATTCATTGCCATCATTAATCACGCCATCTCCATTTTTATCTAATGCCAAAAATCCGCTGCCCTTTCCTGTAAAAGAGATATTTTCCTTTTTGCCATCTCCATCTAAATCAAATAAAAACTTCTGGTCACTCACACTCGCCACATTACTATCTAAATTAATAACCAATGGATCAGTAAAAATATAATCTTCTTTTACAAGACTCTCATACTTCTGACAAAACGCCCTTGACATCTCCACATTCACACCAAAACTGATCTCTCTTCCATCTGCAGTTTTTACAACCCCCTGTGCAGTATATGTTGTATTTTCTACCTCTGTCATAAAAGCGGAAGTCGCGGTTATCTTTTTCCACTGTGTCATACCATTAGAAGCATTGCCAGATCCCATATGATTCATATTCGTAATACTGCTGGAAGAAGAAGCGGAAGCAGAAAGGCTGAAAGAAGATTTATACTGCATCTGTAATTCCTGTAATTCATTCTTAAAGTTAGAAAGATTACCTTTCTTCATTCTCTTTAATGCCTCTAACATTTTCTTTAGAGCCTCTAGTTTAATTTCATAAGGACTCTTATACTCTATCTCCTCATTTTCTACCTTGTTACTTTGCTCTTTATGTCTTGCCAATAAATCTTCTATGTTTTGTTTCTGCTGCTTTTCTTCTTTTTCCTTGAGCTGTACTTTTCCTTCTTCTAATTGTTCCACTAAACTCTTGCTTTCATCAGAAAGTTCTAAACTATCTGCTTTATTTTTGGTGGTGATTAAAGATGATGTTTTCTTTTGTTCATATTTTCCATAAGCTCGGTCTGACTTCATCGCAACTGCACTTGAATCAATTCTCATAGAATAAATACCCCCTTTTCTATGTCTTGTAGATATTATATTTTTATAGTTTCTTTTTTTAATATCGGCATAAAATGGGAAATTGTTAATTTATTCCTTTTTTTGATTTTTTATGGATTTCCTCTTATAATCAAATACCCCATGACAAACAGCCGAGTATCAAACTTGCAGTGGAGTATTTGACTCTCTTCGCTGTCGCCAAATTTCTGCAAGCAGCCACTTGACTTATTGGTCGTGAGAATAAAATGTTTTCTAATTTCAACAGTAAAAGAAATCATTGTTTTCCTTTTTCATTACACAGTATAATACTGTGCTTGTGCATTCCATAATTCATGATATTTTCCATTTTCATCTTGAATCAACATATCATGTGACCCACGTTGTATTAAAGATCCATTAGAAAATACTGCGATATCATTGCAGAAACGGCAGGACGATAAACGGTGGCTGATATAAATCGCTGTTTTATTTCCCACAATACGATTGAAATTAGAATAAATCTCATATTCTGAAATTGGGTCAAGTGCAGCAGTTGGTTCATCTAAAATAATAAATGGGGCATTTTTGTAAAGCGCACGCGCCAGAGCTATCTTTTGAGCCTCGCCGCCGGAAATTTCCACACCTTCTTCATCAAAATTTTTGTATAAACAGGTTTGAAGTCCTTTTGGCATCTTTGCGAGTCTGTCGGAAAATCCTGATTTTGTAAGACATTCTATCACGCGGGATTCGTCATAGTTTGTATTCGCCGCAACATTTTGACCGAGTGAAAAGGAAAATAGTTTAAAATCCTGAAAGACTACAGAAAAAATGGACATATATTCATCATAGTCATATTTTTTAATATCAATGCCATTTAATAAAATCACTCCCTCTGTAGGATCATAAAGGCGACATAACAATTTAATAAAAGTAGTTTTGCCTGATCCATTTTCGCCAACGACTGCCATTTTTTCACCGATTTTGAATTTCAGATTTATATGGCGCAGGGCATAAGTTTCTGTGTTCGGATATCGGAAAGAAACGTCCCGAAATTCAATTTCATAATCATTGTCACCTTCCTCACAAAAAGCTCGCTTTTCCACCTTGAGAGTGCCTTGATACATATTGTTTGGCATATCAAGATAAGAAAACTCATCACGAAGATAGGGTATGTTGCTGGACAGTATGGAAACAGTTTGAAATAAATCCGATATTGCACCGATAAAACGTTCAATCGTTGAAATATAGAGCACAAAATTACCGATTCCAAATGCCCCCATATATGCCTTTGCTCCAATAAACAAATATAAGGTAATATTCATAAAAAAAGTGGTAAGAACACGCAGACGACCTGTTTTGCGATAATATTTTATAATATTAGTCATATATTTTGGATGCAGATAAATATTAAGCCAAGATTTTTCGATCAGAGATTTTTCATCGAAAATACGTATCTCTGCAGCCGCATTATAATTTTCTAACATCTCATTATAATATTTATATATTCTATTATCATTTTGAAGTTCTTCAATCTCCTTATAGAGAAAATTACTCTGCCGTGTTACCGTAAGGATATTGATATAAATATTCAAGATTATCATTGCAATTACTACAATAACGGACAGAGGGGAATTTATCAATACCCAGATGCCGCTATATGTGCCGGGAGCTTTCAGTATGAACAGACTTATACTCAGTGAAATCGAGATTATGACTGAAAAAATTCCCCTGATAAATTGTTCTATATGCCATAGTAGCATCCAAGTCCCAAAACCGTTTGCATTCTGTGCTTCAAATATACGATCTCGTTTCAAGTATGTTTCTGGATTTTCAAGATGTTCATACTGCATACTCATATTCACAGAATTAAAAAAGATTTCTTTTTTATCCCACATAAAGTTTTGAGATGCATTTATCTTGCGGAGACACATTCGATTAAGAAATGACATAATCAAGTTAATTCCTACAATGGCAAGTGCATAAGAAAACAGCTTTTTGAGTTCTTTTCCTTCTGCGATCCCCGTGATCAAAAGAGCAGAAATATATACAGTAGTATAAGGTGATATAATACCACAGATCGCATAAAGTATTTTATATATGATAATATTCTTATCAATCTTATACCAAAATTTATATCCTCGAAGAGTTAAGATGATTGCTTCTTTCCATTTTGTTGTTTTCACTTTGTTCCCTCCTCTTTATAGTAATGACTTTGAATATCAAATAGTTCTGCATATCTGCCGCCAAGTTTCATCAGTTCTTTATGTGTTCCTGATTCCAATATGGTTTTCTCACCGATGAGAATAATCTTGTCACAGAAATGAGTGGACGCAAGCCGATGTGAAACAAAAATAGAGGTGCGATGTTTTGCAAATGTATGATAACTTTCATACATTTGGCTCTCAGCAATCGGATCGAGTGCCGAGGTAGGTTCATCTAGTACGAGAAGTCTTGCATCTTTATAAATCGCACGAGCGAGCAAAAGCTTTTGTTTTTCGCCGCCAGATAATTCAATCCCATCTTTATTTATGGATTTGTTTATCGATGTGTAAACACCATCTTTTAGCGAATCGATCTTTTTCTTAAATCCTGCCAGTTTTACTGCATCTTTCAGACGTTTTTCATCAATATTTTCCCTCTCACACACCGCAATATTTTCAGCAATAGAGATAGGTAAAATACTTGAAAATTGAAAGATAGCCGATACCATAGAATAATATTCTTCACAGTTATATTCTTTGATTTCATGTCCATTTACGAGGATTCTTCCTGATGTGGGAGTATATAAGCCACATAAAAGTTTCACAAGCGTAGTCTTTCCTGCTCCGTTTGTACCTACAACTGCCAGTTTTTCCCCCGGATGGATCGTAAAATTTATATGTTCCAAGGTTGGAGAATCTGCGGAAGGATAGGTGAAAGAAACATCTTCAAACACCACTTCAATCTCATCATCTTTGCAAGGCAAAGGTGTTCCTCTATCATGATTAAATAGATTAGGAAGTTCCATAAATTCCCTCAAATCACATATTTGAAGGCTTGTTCTATGAATTTCTGACCAGCCTGACAAAATCCCCTGAAACCAGCCGCCCAGACTCGAAATCGCTGTGAAGTATAAAACAAAATCTCCAGAAGTGATATCTCCTTTTATCGCACGATAGATGAGATAGGCATAAGCTGCTCCATCTCGTAAAAATGTCACAAGAAATCCTACCATGGAAACTGCGACATCACGATTTTCCAGATCCAACAATAATTTTGTATATTTCTTTGATGCTTCTTTTGCAGATTCATCAAGCCAACTGCGCATAGAAAATAGACGGATATCCTTTGCGATTTCAAAATTTTTAGACAATGATGTAAAATATCCTACTTTACGGCTCGCATCATTTCGTTTATCTTTTGTTCGGTGTTCATAATTTCGATATAATTTCTGTGGAATATATCCAGTAAAAGTTGATGCGATAACTAAAATGATGATAATAGGATTAAGTGTTGATAAAACACCTCCAAAAATAAGAAAATATAAAATATTTCCGATAAAATTAAAAAGGGTTCTGGGAAAATTTACCACATCAGTATGATTATTCATAACGGTATCACTTGCCTTTGACATCAAGGTTTGAATTTTTGGATTTTCCAAATATTCATAATCTAATGACAGCTTTTTACGCTCATTCATTACCGCCAAACACCCACAAATATCCAAATCAAAAAACGACCATTCTACATTGACACTATTTCTTATCATTCCAAGAACAAGCTGTATCACAAAAATTCCAATAATAACAAAAGCTACTTCTTGAAAACCACTGTTAAACTCCAATCGATCCAAAATGAGTTTTGTAGTATAAGTTGATACAAGAGTAAAAAGAAGCGTGATGGGTATATCTATCCATACGATATAACTTATTTTACACTTATAGACATTCAGAACTTTGAAATAATACTGAATATTCTGCCAAAGTGAGTATTTCGGCTTTATCTTTGGTTCTTTCTTTTTTATTTTTTTTACTTTCTCAGGCACAATCATTACCTCCTCTGTTGTTTTGTATCTATTCTCTATCTTATTCTATAAAACGCAAAAAAGCGCAAATCGTGAACGAAATGTTATTTTCGGTGAACGAAATGCGTTTTTTGTTTTATTATTTTTATTCTAATCATTTTAAATTTTCATAAAATTTTTTAGGCGCAAAAATCCACTTTCTTTCGGAGGTAGGTAATTGACTATTCTAATGGAAGTAATATCTCAGCCGTAAAGCCCCCTTCTTCACTATCGGCTGAAAAAAATCCCTCATATTTTTTCACAATGCTTTCCACTCTCGACACTCCAAAACCATGTGATGTTCCTTTTGTGGACAAAAATGTTTTAGCATATTTCACTTTTCTTTTTCCAGCGGCGTTTGTAAAGCATAAATAGAGCTGTGTATTTTTCACACCGATATAGATGCGAAGGAAACGATCTTCTTCGGGAAGATTTATATTTTCCTCAATAGCATTATCAAGAAGATTCCCGATAATGACACATAAATCAATCGTGCGAATAGAGAGTTTCTCTGGCAGGCGTGCTTTCACATTGACTGGAATATTATTCTTAGCTGCAAGGGCGAGTTTGCCGTTTAAAATGGCATCAATCATGACCTGTCCAGTTTTAATGGTAGTATCCACGTTTGTGAGATCATCATTTAATTGATGCAGATATTCCTTTACCTCTTCATATCTCCCCAGAGCCATACTCGCCTGCATCGCCTGAATATGATTATGATAATCATGCCGCCAGCCCCGCATTTTTGTATACATACTTTCAACCTCAGCACAATACTTTTCTATTAATTCACTCTGGTAAGATTCTATGCGTTTGTCGATCAGTTTTTGTAATAACATATTCATACCTCAAAATAATTTAATTACCGTTTTTGCTATTATTTCAGACATTCCTCGACTGATAGGAACTTCCTCACCATTTTTTAAAATCACACAATCCGCTTTCATCTTCGCTACATAAAAAAGATTCACAATAAATGACCTCTGACACTTAAAAAAATACTCATTAAGCTCATTCATAATTTCTGTAAGAGAACATTTCATGCGATATTTATTTTCTGCTGTATGAATGATCACATATTGCTTCTGTGATTCAATATATAAGATTTTTGACAGTGGTATAAAATCAGTCTGACGATCAAATACTACTTGAAGCGTTTTCTCGTTTTTGGCGAGATTTTTTACTGCACGCTCCAGAGTAGCATATAATTTGTCTGGAGATACTGGTTTCATCAGATAATGAAGGGCACAAACTTCATATCCTTCCGCCATAAAATCAGGAAATCCCGTGATGAATATGATCTGTATTGTGGTATTAGATTTACGAATCTTTTTCGCCAGTTCCATGCCGTCCATTCTATCCATTTTTATATCTAGCATGAGAATGTCATAATCTTTTTCATCAGCATAGTGGAATAAAAACGCTTCTGCCGATGGGAATGTATTGATTTTTATCATATATCCATTCAATAACGCCCAATCAGTAACAAGTGTGGAGATATAAGAACTATCTGTTTGACTATCATCACAGACAGCGAGTTTATATGACATATCATTCACTCCTTTTATCTATCATAGCTTACTTTTATTTCGATCATATTTTTTCTCTGTATATCATACCTCTTCTTTTTTGAAGGATAAGATTATCATAAGCATATATTTTATCAGAATATAAATATAAAATCAATATGCAATGATTATTAAAATAAGTGTTGATGGGGTTCAGGCGGCTTGAAAGTCGAAGGAGGACGCTACGGCAAGCACCTATTCCAACGAAGCCGCGCTCTCGCTCCGTTCCAGA
>CANRVK010000120.1 GCA_947643285.1 uncultured Eubacteriaceae bacterium | reverse complement strand
CGAATTTAGTACCATTACGTCTGGAACGGAGCGAAAGCGCGGCTTCGTTGGAATCATTTCCTGCCGGAGCGAACCTCATAGCAAACCTCAGCAACCCTTTCTTTATCCCTAAAACGCTAAAAACCCTTTTTATTACAAAATCCGAAAAAAGATAACATAATTTACTCTAAAAAAACAGTTCAGAAATAGCCTGCCTCTATTCCTGAACTGTTTTTGTTTTCACCGTTCCTGTTATTAATATACTCCTAATTTATAAAGAAGCTCCCACTCATAACTTCACTTCTTTTTCTGCTCTATTTTAGATTATTTTTCCCCTCTGTGTTCCTTTTATTTTTTCTTATTTGCTGGTTTTTTAGGCTGATATGTACCATACTCAGAAGCCTTCCCATCTGCACGCACTGCAGCATTTGCAAATATTCTTGCTAATACTTTTAATCCTTCTTTCTTCATCTTTTCACCTCCTGTTTTGATTTCATCATTAACGCTACCGCTAAAAATGACATCATTAATACTGCCTGATAAGAGAATTGACCGAAAATTCGGAATATACTACAGATAATCACCCAACCCACATATACTTCAAAACTTCTCTTGCGAAACTTTTTTCTTTCTTCTTCCATAAGAGGGCGATTCTCATGTTCTATCGGAGCTTTTTTATAAATAGCTATCCCCAATAAAATAATACTTCCCACTGATAAAAATGTTAATATCCTCGCTTTTTCCAAAAAATGCCCCAATAAAATACAAATACTGCAAGTACTTCCAAAGATGAAAAAACACTTATGATAGGAATTCGCATGATACCCACCACAAAAAATACGTAAACTTATAAAAGAAAGATAAAATATAGCTGATTGTATCACAGATTTAAAAATTATTCCGATTGTTAGAACAATCATAAAGTTGATGATATTAGCTAATGTAATTTGACAGCCGTATTCATATACTTCTACATCTTCTTGTGTTATGATTTTTTCATGTAGTAATACTCTAATAATACGTTTTGTTATTTGAATTAACATCTTTCATTCTCCAAGTAAATAAACAGCATATCTATCTTATACATTATTTTTAAACTTTTTTCAATATCCATATCATAAAAAGACAATATACAACATAAACGGACGTTATTTTTAATTTCTAATCTGTTTTAAATAGACTTTTTGAATAAATTTTCCACTTTCTTCTTTATATTGATAAATTCCATCATATTTTTCTACAATCTGTTTTACACTTTTTAATCCATATCCATGATGGATTTTATCCCCTTTTGTAGTTTCCAGATTAGGATTTTTCTTTATACTCCCTTGTAAAACACTGTTAGATAATAGAATTTCCACATAATTTTTATTATTCTGAATGAAAAGATGTATTTTTCTTTTTCCTTTCACTTTATTTGCAGCTTCTACCGCATTATTCAAAATATTGGTCAATAAAATTCCTAACTCCATTTCTTCTATTCCACAAAAATTCCCTCCAATCTGATAAGTGAATTCAATCTCTTTCTCATAACAGTTCTGAACGATTTTAGAAAGCACAACATTGATGCCTTTCTGTTCCGTAAAATCTCCTACCCATGTATACTGCTTTAAACTGCCATCTAGTTTTTCCAAATATTTTATCGCTTCTTCAAACTCCTGTTCTTTCATCATATAATGAATATTAGTAAAATGAGATTTTATATCATGGCGGAATATGCGAAATTCTTCATTCATTTTAGTAATATCATTGAGATATTTTTCTTGTTCTTTTATATATGTCTGTAAATATTCCTGTTGTAATTTCATTTTATTATAAGCTGATAACTTATGAAAAAAGTAATATGTTCCTACTACGATTCCAATAAATCCACACAAGAGCAATATCACTGTATAATGTCTTTTTATATTTTCTTCTGAACTTGTTTCTAGTTCAATAGAAAAGAAAGCGATCACCATAATATACAATAAAACAAAAATGCAAATAATGGCGATACTTTCTTGTTTATTCAAATATAGAATATCCTTTTTTCTGAATAAAAGAATCAATTTAGAAAAAATGTACTTAAGGATGGTTACTGTTATAACAACATAAACACGGACGAAATAATCCTTGCTTATGATATCTATGATTTCTTGATTAAAAATTAATCGGAATACAGAAATAGTTCCAAAGCTGGTTATTAATAAAACGATATTCCAGACAATAGATATCAATGCTTTTTCAAACCAATGCCCATTTAATGAAAAAAAGGCATATAAAAATAAAATTAATGAATAAATAATTCCAGAAAGCCCTTCAAATATGACAAAATTATCAAACATTGTCACACTGATAAAATAAATAAAACAACCTGCACAAAAAAATAATATTCCTTTCCATCCTTTATACTTTTCACCAAAATAGTCTTTCATAAAACTAATTCCTATAATGGAACTAGCTGCATTCATAATTAAATCCATCGTTTTATAAAATATCATATGATTCTCCTGCAAATAATAAATTTTTTACATTCTGTCTTCTCATTTTACTTAAAGGTAATGAAAGCTTATTTGTCAAAATAACATTCTTACTATCTACAGAAAAAATATATCTTCTATTTACCAAGTAATTTTTATGTATTCTTATGAATCCGAATTACGTGAACTCTATTTCTAATTTCTTCAAACTTCCATAAATATTGAAATCCTCGCTCACTGCTTTTACTGTTATCTCATGTAGATTACATTCCATGAAAATTATATCTTTTACTTTTACCACTTTTTTATTCGCTCCTGCCTGAAATTCATAATAAATATCTTCTTCTGCTATTTTGCTCATAAATTTCATAATCGCTTTTGGGAGCATCTCTTTTAAATCACTTTTTCTGATAAACCATAATGGTTCATATTCATAAGATTCAAATACTTTACTCTCATAATTAGAAATAAAAATAATCATCGTGTCCACAAATTTTCTTCTTATTTCTTGTGCCACTTGAAATCCGTCTTTGTTTGGCATTTCAATATCTAAAAATAAAAGATTATATTTCTCCTCATTCATTTGTTCTAATAATTTTCCTGATTCTGTATATCTATCACATTGATAAGCTACTTTTTGTTTTTTCATAATTTTTTCAATTTCATTTATCATCTCTTTCAATATAAATTCGTCATCATCACATATAGCTATTTGTATCATAAATTTTCTTCACCATCCTATGGCTAACTCTTCTAAAAGTTTCCGTATAAAATAAGTGTATACCCCTATCGTAAAAAAATCAATTCTTTACTTTTTACAATTCTTAATAAAATTTTAATCGAACTATTCAACCTATTTTACTCTAAATAGCTTTCTGTTTTCTATGAATTAGACGAAAAATGCACACGATAAAACAAGATTCATGGAAATTTTCAATGATGATTATTGATGAATTATTATAGAAAGAAAAAAAATATGTGACTAAACTCTTCATTCTATAATCAAAGAAATAAACGACGTATTAAATAAACTCAGATTTGTTTAAGATATTACAGTTCAGTCTATTTGGGCATCAAAGGTTCGCTACGGCAAGGACGTATTCCATCAAAGCCGCGCTCTCGCTCCGTGTAAGACTACGCGGTACTAAATTCGCAGTTTCGCTTCCCTAGAAACTGCTCATTAAGTGCCGACGTCTTCCAAGGGGCTTCTTATGGAATACGTCCTTGCATTCGCTAGATTGTTGATGGTTCTACTCTGTGAAAAGCGAATTTCACAATAACAAATAAAAAGTCTGAGCTGTTACTTTAAGATATATCATGTAATTCAAAAAAATGAAATTTTAAATCCAAATATCAGAATCTTCCCTTATTTTCTTTTTATATTTATACAAACCATGTACTTTATAAGAAAAACTGTCAATGATAGAAAGTAAATCTTCCACTGTTTCCTGTCCAGAAGATATTTTTTCATTATAAGCAATTATAATTTCTACCCCATTTTCTCTTAAAAATCTCTCAAACCATTCATAACCAAAACGAATAAACCTATCTTTGCTGGTGATGAGGATAGTTTTTACTAACCCATTTCTGCACTCTTGAATTAGTCTATTCCATTTCTTCCTTTCATAATCCAAATCACCCCCAATTTCCTCCAAAACTTCATCAATCACAATTCCTTTCTCTTGTGCATACTGTTTTAAAACCTCCACCTGCTTAGATAACTCTGCCTTCTGTTGGTTATTAGAAACTCTCCCATAAATAACATTTTTTCCCTTTTTAGGACATCCATTTCCCATATATTGCACATATTGTATATAAGTATAATAACGTCTATTTGTAGGAGAGCGATATGCCTTTAACTTTCCTTCTTTATCCCAACGCTGTAATGTCTTTACAGATATTCCTATCATAGCCGCAAATTCCTTTGGTTTATATATATTCATTAAAGTTCCTCCTTGTAAATTCTTTTCTATATTGTAAGTACTTTATCTTTTATAATATGTAATCATAAAAGTGAACTTTTTTAAACAGTCTAAAAAAATCATATTTTCTTAAATTATACATGGATTTTTTCATAAAGTATAGTAAAATTTATAAAAAATTATAGGCTTTTATTAAATTTTTATATATGCAAAAAAGTTCACTTTTTAGCACAAAATCTTTATTTCAAAGAAACTCTAATATAAAATAATCCCTTTATTTACAAGCTTTTTATGGCTAAGACTTAGAAATATCTGTTAAACATATAACCTTTATTCCTCTTATTTTTGGGCTGTTACAACCCAAAGTTCTAATATATTTTCCTCTTCTTTTCTTGTCATTGTATAAAAGTTTATATACTTTTTGATAAATGTTTATAATATTAGATCTTTTTATTCTCTTCTCTTTCTTTTCCATAAATTAACACTTTTTCTTTTTCCATTATCTTGACAGGTGCCTATTTATTTGCTATTATAAAAATAATAATAATTATTATTTTTATAATTAGAAAGAGACAGGTATAAATTATGAAAACTTTAAAGTATAGCCGACAGCGTGAAGCGATTAAAAATTTTTTGAGCTGCCGCAAAGACCACCCCACTGCTGATATAGTATATAGAAATATTAAAGAAGATTTTCCTAATATCAGTTTAGGAACTGTATATCGAAATCTTTCTTTATTAGCAGACAGAGGCGAAATATTAAAATTATCTTGTGGAGATAATGCAGATCGTTTCGATGCCCGTATAACTCCTCATTATCACTTTTCCTGTTGTGAATGTGGAATGGTTACAGACCTAGAATTATTCGATATGGAACAGATCAATCAATTAGCTGCTTCCCAATTTAACGGAAAGATTTATGGTCATAGCCTTTATTTTTACGGAGTATGTGAAACTTGTGCAAAAAAAGTTCAAAAAACTTCTTGACATAAATTATTGTGTATGATATTATAAAACAGTAATGATTATTGTTATTAATTTTTAAAGATAAATTTAAGACTTTATATAAGAAAAGGAGATTATAAATATGAAAAAATTTGTTTGTACTGTTTGTGGTTATGTTTTTGAAGGAGAAGCTGCTCCAGAAGTATGTCCTATCTGTAAAGCACCTGCTTCTAAATTCAAAGAACAAGCTGGCGAATTATCTTGGGCTGCTGAACATGTAGTTGGTGTTGCTCAGGGCTGTAGTGAAGATATCTTAAAAGATTTAAGAGCTAATTTTGAAGGTGAATGTTCTGAAGTCGGTATGTATTTAGCTATGGCTAGAGTTGCTCATAGAGAAGGTTATCCAGAAATCGGTCTTTACTATGAAAAAGCTGCTTATGAAGAAGCTGAACACGCTGCTAAATTTGCAGAATTACTTGGTGAAGTTGTAACCGACAGCACAAAGAAAAATCTTCAGATGAGAGTAGATGCTGAAAACGGCGCTACTGGTGGAAAATTTGATCTCGCAAAACGTGCAAAAGCTGCTAACTTAGATGCAATTCATGACACTGTTCATGAAATGGCAAGAGATGAGGCAAGACATGGAAAAGCATTTGAAGGATTATTAAAGAGATACTTTAATTAATCAAAAATACCATAAAATCAATGTTTTTGAGCATTTAAGACAAGGGGTATGTTAGGGCAATCTGACATACCCTTATTTTTGTGCAAGTGGTTGTGTTTGAAAGTGAGTCTTGATTTATATTTTTCATTTTCTTTATAGAAACACACTCTTTTAAATATTGGTTTAAAAAAGAGATAAGCATTAACTTATCTCCCTTAGCTATTCCAATAGACAAACTGGAATTTTATCAATTATTTACATTCAATCCAATACCGCCTATAAACTTTTCCTAAACTTTTATCGTAATAATCATTTTCATATATTCCGCCATTAGATTCTATAACCTTTGTTGAACCAATATTATCATTTCTGCAAGTCACTAAAACTTTTTTAAGTCCTATATCTCTTACTTTTTCTAATACAAGTTTCAAAAGTATCTGTCCCTATCCCTTTTTTTTCACTTGGTCTTACCAGATAGCCAATATTTCCACCATGATTGATTAACGCTTCCTTTAATGTATGTCTTAGTACAAAACCGCCTACAAGCTTTTCATCATCAAATACGCCAAAAGTTGTTTGAGGAGAATAATTGAAGTTTTGGAAAATTCACATAGTTTCTTGTAATACCTGATGTTTTCCCGGTCTCTCTTGAATATAGTTGTATCAACATACTGTAATTGTTCTTCTTCAATAGGTATCATCAGATTAAAATTTAAAACACCTAATAATTTTCCTTTTACTTCAATCTTTGAAAAATCCATAGAGTTTTTCATATTCTTATGCTTTTCTTTCGGCGATGAAAGCGGTATACAGTATTTATGGCTTTCACAAACAATTATAATTCCTATGAAAACTCTATTATCCTTTCCCGCCTGCGATGAAAAAGAAAGCACTTTATTATCTATATTATGTAGATTTCGGATATATTTCATATCCACCTTGTATAATTTAAAATCTGTCTGCATATATCTCCTCGTTAAAAATGGCTATGCGTTTCCACATAGCCATTTGTGTAGTAACTCCATTAGAGTTGCTAACGCTTTTAGCAGTCTACTTTGCAGTAGGATTCACCACCAATAGTATAATACCATATTTCTAAAAATAATCAATCTGTTTTTGAAATTTATTCAGCATGATTTCATCCGATATTCTCTTTGATTTCGTAAAAACGGTACAGCTCCTCTTCATCATCGTTCAAATCTTTATACATTCTTTGTGTGTTTAGGATATATCCGGCTTTTTCAATCACTTTCCATGAAGGTACGTTTTCATTCCTCATGGTTGCGATGATTCTTTTTACATTATAATATTTTAGGAGATATTCTGTGTATGCCTTAACTGCTTGAACAGCATAGCCATTGTTTCTATACTGCGCACCGACAAAATAGGTAATCCCTGTTTCCTGGAGGTCTTCATAATAGGAATATCCAACAGAACCAACAACCGCAGCTCCGTCCTTTAAGGTTATTATAGAAGCCAGATAATCCATATTCGGATTATCTCTAAGTGCAAAATATTTTGCCTCAGTTATTCATTTTGTTATCCAATTGCTGCAGTCGTTTAGAGTTTCGTCTGCCGCCATTATGGCAACCGAAACCGCATCATCTGTTTTTATATCCCTGATCAACAATCTCTTTGTTTCAATCTGCATAAACAAAAACTCCGTATTTTCCCTGCTGTTTATGTTACCATAGAAAATAGACAATGGCTGATGCTGAAGGAAATAGACTGTGGTAGTTCCATCACCAATTCTATCTTTCCCTTCTCCAACAGACTTTTAACCTGATTTCGGGATAGTTTTAAAACCATAGCAATCTGCTTTTCTGAACGAATTTTCATTTGATAGGGATTCTTTACCGTGATTATGATCTGTTCTCCAAATTCGCTGCTTTCTATGGTTTCATGCAGTTTAACCAAATCATAATGCAGTCTGTCAAAATCAATATCTGCTTTATTTGTCTGAAATAACTGCATATTTTTACCATACATTTCCGCAAGTTGTTCATCATTATCTAAAAAACATTGATATTCTTCTTTTGGTATAGAAGAAACTTTCTTTCGTTCATAAATTGCAAGATTAAGTGTATGTTTACATTCCACACATTGATAGATCAGCCAGATATCCATTTTGTTTCCGTTCGCATTGATGCGAAACTTCTTTGTGTTTATATAATGTGCCTTTCTGCCACATTTAGGACAATTCCTGATAATCCAAAAGGAATCTTTCAGTACAATTTTATATTCAATTTTTCTCAAATAGCTCATATGCATCTCCTACTCATTTTATGTCATGATGCATGGGCTATTACATTATTTCGTTCTATTTTTAATAATTATATGCAATAGCCATGCTATGCAAAATAAACAGGTGTAGTCATAAAACATCTTTCTCCTCTCGTTATATTTTCAACGCAAATCTGTTAAAATCATCATAGTTCGCCTTGGACAAACAAGTTATCTTTTCCCATACCGCATACGAACGGATTGGAGTCATAATAATGGCAAAAATCCAAGAAGTCAAAGCGCTGTTTTGAATCATTCATAATTTTCACAAGCAATTCTCTTGGAAGTGTTCTTGCATATGCTCCGGGACCTGCCAGTTTAATATTTTTTGCGCCGTAATATTTCAATATATCCTCTAATTCATCCGGCATAAAAGTGTATGTGATGCACCACGGTGTACCTCCATTTTCATATTCGGCAATTTCATTGTCCCCACCCATAAGCCCGTCCTTGTACAGCTTCATAGCAGTATCCTTGCTGAAATGAAATGCTTCAATGGCATTTTCCTTATTACCAATGCACCATTTTACAAAAGAATCATCACAGGTTTCATCTAATATGAATTGATTCTTTTGGATGGGATTCGCCAGGTACGGAAGATACCCCAAACGGCTTGATACGCTTAGCATAATCCGTTTGCGGCATATGCGTACAAGTTCACCGATAATTTTTTTCTGATTGGGATAAGTATACGAAATAGGGGCATCAAAGGAAATCACCATATCAAAAGATTTATCGTTGAATCTCTTCAAATCCTCCAATGCGTCGTTCACAAAAGTTATTTTGTCAAGAACTCCTTCTTTTGCCGCCAATTCCTTTGCCTTATCTATCATGGGCTGCGATATATCAAAATGTGTAACTGCACAGCCTTTTTTTGCAAGGAGAATGGAAAACCTTCCACATCCTGCACCTCCGTCAAACACCGTCTTTATTCCATCCAAATGTGAGAGCAGTTCCTTTTCTATATGGCTCTTTTGGATAATATCATCAATAAAGGTTTCCTCGCGGCGG
>CANRVK010000119.1 GCA_947643285.1 uncultured Eubacteriaceae bacterium | reverse complement strand
GGGAGTGTTCCTTTCCAAGAGGAGAGGGTTTGTTTTAAAGCTTCATTTATTTTTTTTGTTACAGCAGAACCTTTTAATAATTCCATGAGGTTTTTCCTTTCTGTATGAGAATCATTTGGGATTTATAATATTTAAAATGTTTTGACAAAGTTGATCCGCCTGTTCTGTTCCTTTTTTGGTTAAATCATCTGCTTTTTGATTGAGCTGTTCTGCTTTTTCTCTATTTTTCATAGAGGCAGTATTGATATAAACATTCATAGAAGCGCCGGAAATAGCAGAACGCAAAAATTGAGCTCCGACAGCGACATCACTGATCGCTAATTTGGAGCAGTGTTTGGAAATATCTGATAAGAGGGAAAGGGCTTCTAAAGATTTTTCCATAATTTTAATGGGGACAAGAGAAGCCTCGAATAAAGCGGATTCCATTACCTGAGCTTTATAAGTGATTTCTTCTTTTGTATTCTTTGGAAGTTTATAAGCTTTAGAAAGTGGTTCAAAAGCGGAGGCATCTTGATCCATAAATTCTAATAATTCTTGTTGGCAAATGGTGAGCTTTTCTAATAAAAGTTTGATATCTTCCTCATAAAGTTTAAATTTTTCTTTTCCCAATGTCAGATTGGCGGTCATACTTCCAAGAGCACAGCCTAAACTCGCGCTTAGAGAAGCAGCTCCGCCGCCGCCGGGAACAGGGGAGTTAGAAGATAATACATGAATAAATTCCTGTAAGGTATATTCTTTAAATTGCATAAGGTTTCTGCTGTTTAAAATGAGATGAAGTTTTTACAGCAGTTCCTCCTTTCTTATCCTATTTCTTTTGTGGTCTGCCGATTTTTGAATACAGCAGAATTTATTTTTCTTTTGTTTATTATAAGGATAGTATTGACAAAAAGCAAGTATCTATTTACAAATAAGAGAATCTATGCTAGACTAAAATTTAAGAAGAGATGAGTAGAACGAATGGTCGCGGCTGCGATTGCCGAAAGGCAGCAGGTGAGGAAAGTCCGGGCTTCGTAGGGCAGGATGCCAGATAACGTCTGGTGGAGGCAACTCTAAGGCTAGTGCAGCAGAAATAAACCGCCATAGTGATATGGTAAGGGTGGAAAGGCAGAGTAAAAGACTACCGCTTCTTTGGTAACAGGGAAGGCATATGTAAACCCCATCCGAAGCAAGACCGAACAGAAAACCATACGGTGGCCCGCCGTGTTTTCGGGTAGGTTGCTTGAGCTTATTGGTGACAATAAGATTAGATAGATGACCATTCTATAGATGATATAGACATAACCCGGCTTATGGTCTGCTCATCATGAGAAAGAGTTCCGATGAATTTTGGCAGAGCCAGAATTTATCGGTTTTTTTGACTTATCAGTTTATATGGAAGAAAGATGATAGTTGTATAACAGGAGGGTGGACGAGTATAATTTTGCGATTAGAAAAGGATTGTAAATAAAATACTTAAATAAAGAATGAAAAGTGTGAAAAGAACTTTAAGGCTTTTAAAATACAATTTTAAAGAAATTATTTTATTTGAAATTATTTATCGGCTGGCTGCAGCAACGATATTTTTATCTATATTTTCTAGAGGAATAGAATTTGCTGTGAAAAGTTCAGGATATAGCTATTTGACAGCAAAGAATATTGGAAGCTTTCTTTTGAAACCTGTCAGTATTTTAGTGCTTTTTGGAATTTTAATTGTCGGAATTTTGCTTGTTTTATTTGAAACCAATACATTATTAGCTGCTTATCAAGCTTCAGAGAGAGGGGAAAAGCTAACAATATGGGTATTGATTGGAAGAGGAATTTTAAAAATAAAGCTGCTATTTCAGAGAAGGAATAGTGCTGTTATTTTTGTTCATTTAGTGACAGTCGCACTGCTCAATTATGATTTTATTTATAGAGGGGTGCAGCATGTAAAGCCGATGAATGATATAGTAAAGAATATGAAAATGATACCATGGCTGTATTATTTTATGATAGGTCTTATTATTATAGCGGTTTTTTTTATTATTCCTCATCTATTTGTGTTGCATGTTTGTATATTGACAAAGAAAAAGGGAAGAGAGGCATTTCAAGAAAGCAGGAGATTAGTTAAAAAAAATATTATTTGGATATTGATACAGATTGTGGTGTTCAATATAATTTTGTGGTTATTTGTCAAAGGAATTTTATATGGGCTGACATCTCTGGCGGCGTTTATCAGTGTTACTTTTGTAGATCGTTCTATCAGTTTGGCGTTATTTTTAACTACATTTAATTGGTTAGAGCTTGCTACATTGATACTTGGCAGTGTATTGAGTGTTGTGCTTCATTTGGCTTTATTGACAGGAATGTATTATTTTTATCGAGATAAAGAAGATCTAGAACCAGAAAGACTGATTTCAGAGGAAAAAAATAGGCGTCAGAATTTAAAACAACGCAGGACAAAGAAATGGATTATCTTCGCATCTATAGTTTTCGTGGGAATTTTTTTATATGATGTTATTACAAATGGAATTCATTATGCAAAGGAAGTTTTTATTGAAACACAGATTACCGCACATAGGGGGAGTTCTAAAGAAGCTCCAGAGAATACGATGCCAGCGATAGAATTAGCATTAGAACAGATGGCGGATTTTGTGGAAATTGATGTGCAGGAAACAAGAGATGGCGAAATTATTCTGCTGCATGATAGAAGTTTTCAGAGAACTTGTGGTGTGAATAAGAATCCATGGAATATGACGTTAGAAGAGATAAAACAGTTAGATGCTGGTTTTTATATGGGAGATGAATATATAGATACAGAGATTCCTACTCTAAAAGAAGTGTTAAAGTTTTGTAAAGATAAGATTAACTTAAATATTGAATTAAAAGGAAATGGGCATGATGTTAATTTAGTAGAAAGAGTGGTTGATTTGATAAAAGAGTATGGAGTGGAAAATCAATGTGTGTTTACTTCTACTAATCTTAAATTTTTAAAAGAAGCCAAAGAATTAGCGCCAGAAATAAAGACAGGTTATATCGTTTCCACGGTATATGGGGATTTTTATAAGGAAATTGAAGATAATGAAGCAGTTGACTTTTTTAGTGCTAATAGTGGATTGCTGACAGAAAAAAATGTGGAGATAATTCATCAAGATGGTGGAGAAGTACATGCATGGACGGTAAATTCTAAGTCAGAAATAGAGAGAATGAAAAGGTTGAAAGTGGATAATATTATCACAGATTATCCTGTATTGGCAAGAGAGGTTTTATATAGAGAAAAAGATACGGAAAATTTTATTGAGTTTATGGAATTAGTGTTAAAATAATAGGTGGTTGGGTGAAACATTTTGGAGAAGGGGGTCGCGGGAGGCAAGGGACTATTCCAACGAAACCGCGCTCTCGCTCCGTTCCAGACGTAGTGGTACTAAATTCGCGGTTTCGCTTCTCGCGAAACTGCTCATTAAGTGCCAACGTCTTCCAAGGGGTTTCTTTCGGGATAGTCCCTTGCCTCCCGCTAGTTTTTATCATGGGCTAGTTTGTTTGGAAAGCTTGTATAGTACTTTTTGTTTTTTTGTGTGAAAAAGAATGAAAGAAAAAAGTGATGATAGAATTTATTTCATTTATATTGAAAGTAGAATTATCGAAATGGTAATATATTTATGATATATGAGAAGTATTAATTTTAACGGTTATCTAAGAGAAAAACTAAGCTTGAGGGAGTGACCTATTCCAAAAAAAAACCCTTGGAAGACGTTGGTACTTAATGAGCAGCCCTGATAAGGGTTGCGAATTTAGTACCGCTACGTCTGGAACGGAGCGAGAGCGCGGTTTCGTTGGAATAGGTCACTCCCTCAAGCGAACCTCCGTCTAAAATGTGTTTCAATCATATTTTTCTTCACAATACATACAGCGATAGATTGCTTTATCTTCATCTGTCAATAGAAAAACTTGTTCTAATTCTTGTTCAATACTGGTAATACAACGTGGGTTTCTACATTTTATTACATTTATGATGCGTTTTGGGAGGGTGAGATTTTTCTTTTCTACGATTTTTCCGCCTTTTATAATATTGACGGTGATATTATGGTCGATAAAACCTAGAATATCTAAATCTACTTTATCAATAGAAGCTTCTATTTTGATAATATCTTTTTTTCCCATTTTGCCGCTGCGAGCGTTTTTGATGATTGCGACGCAGTTTTCTATTTCGTCTAAATGCAGATCACGATAAATGGACATAGATTTTCCTGCTTTAATATGATCTAATACAACTCCTTCATTTAATTTCCCTACATTTAGCATACTTCCACCTCCAACAATTTTAAAATAAGAGCCATTCGGATATAAACACCGAATTGTACTTGTTTAAAATAGACTGCTCTTGGGTCTTTATCTACTTCTGTGGAAATTTCATTTACACGGGGGAGAGGATGAAGAACAAGCATATCTTTTTTCGCATATTCCATTTTCTTTTTATCTAGGATATAACAATCTTTCATACGGATATATTCTTCTTCGTTGAAAAAGCGTTCTTTTTGAACTCGTGTCATATAGAGCAAATCTAATTCCGGCATGATTTCTTCTAATTGCGTCACTTCTTTGTAGAAAGCGTTGTTTGCTTTCAGAACTTCTTGGCGGATATAATCAGGAACACGAAGTTCAGGAGGTGAAATTAAGATAAAACGAACATTCGGATAACGGATTAAAGCATTGATGAGAGAATGGACAGTGCGTCCAAATTTCAAATCTCCGCATAAACCTATTGTGATGTTATCTAAATGTCCTTTTAAAGTGCGAATAGTCATTAAATCAGTGAGTGTCTGAGTGGGATGTTGATGTCCGCCATCTCCAGCATTAATAACAGGAATAGAGGAATGAAGGGCAGCTACTAAAGGAGCACCTTCTTTTGGGTGGCGCATAGCACAGATATCAGCATAACAAGAAACAATGCGAATTGTATCAGCTACACTTTCTCCTTTCGCAGCAGAACTAGAATCAGAAGAAGAAAAGCCTAAAACGCTGCCTCCTAAATTCAGCATAGCTGCTTCAAAACTCAACCTCGTTCGGGTACTGGGTTCATAAAAAAGAGTTGCAATTTTTTTTCCTTTACAAGCCTGTGCATATTTTTCAGGATTCTTGCTGATATCTAATGCTACATCCATCAGTTGATCTAATTCTTCCACAGAAAAATCCAATGGACTTAATAAATGTTTCATAAATTTTAATAGGCACAAAAACTCATTCCATTTAAGTAGCGGAAGGAGTGCCATTCTCCTTTCTTGTAAATTTCAATCTACCTTAGTAATTTCATGAAGTTATCCTTATCCTACGATTGCGAAGTATACCGATTTTTTCGTCCACCTCTGTTATAGGCTACTTTTGCAATTCACCCCATCATTTATAGAAATAACGAAACTTCTTTCTATTTTATATTAAAAAGCTAAGATAAAAGATTTTTATATCAAATCGTATGCGTATGCCTGTCTATTCTTCCTAGAATAGCGCATAACCGAGCGGAGGCAAGGACGTATTCCAAAAGAAGCCCCTTGGAAGACGTTGGTACTTAATGAGCAGTTCCGTTAGGGGCTGCGAATTTAGTACCGCTACGTCTGGAACGGAGCGAGAGCGCGGCTTCGTTGGAATACGTCCTTGCCGGAGCGTCCCCCTTTGGTCAGGTCAAAATTTCCCAGTAGAACCAAAACCACCGATTCCTCTTTGAGTTTCTGCTAAGTTATCTGTTTCTTCAAAAATTCCGAACAGATATGGGGTGAAAATAATTTGTGCGATTCTCTCTTTACAAGAAATTGTCTGAGGATTTTTGGAGTGATTGTGTAAAGGAATGAGGATTTCACCGCGGTAATCGGAATCGATAACAGATACTTTATTTGCAGGAGCGAGACCGCACTTAGTCGCGAGTCCACTTCTAGCATAGATTAAACCTGCATAACCAATCGGAATTTCCATCGCTATTCCAGTAGGAATGAAAACGGTTTCGCCGGGAGAAATTGTGATAGGTTCTTCTAAATAGGCATAGATATCTGCACCAGCGGAATATTCTGTTCCATAAGTGGGAATAACAGCATCTTCTTGTAATTTTTTAATGGGTATGGTTTCTTTTAACATAAGTATCTCCATTTCTTGTATTATTCTGCAAAAAAGGGGAGATATATGTCAAAGGATTTAAAAACATATATCTCCCGAAAAGGGGAATTTCCCAATCATTATTCTGAAGGCTGCCAAAAGACGAGTTCACCTTTCTGTAAAGAATCTGGAACTAGAATGGCGCGCTGGTTAGCAGACCCTCGGAATATTAAATTGGCATTTTTTAATTCTTCTATGAATTTTCCATCTACTAAAACATCTAAATAAGAGAGGAACTCTTTCGTTTGTGGATATTTAGAATACATCATTTCTAAAATATCTTTATCGAATAGATAGCCTGTCCAACACCAGATGTTTTTATCAGGATATTCCTTTTTTATCTGTCTTAACAGCGGTAAAAGAGCTTCTTGATTTACAGGTTCAAAAGGTTCTCCGCCTAACAGGCTAAAACCCGCTACATAAGAAGGTTTCAGATAAGAAAGGATACAATCTATGGTTTCTTGTGTGAATTCTTTTCCATAATGAAAATCCCAAGCTTCTTTATTAAAACAGTTTTTACAATGGTGGGTGCAGCCACTCACAAAAAGAGAAACACGAACACCAGATCCATTTGCTACATCATATTGTTTGATATCTGCATAATACATAAAGATTCCTCCGCACTCTCAAAATAAAGAAAAAACACATGATTCCATATTTAGAATATTATAACATATTTCACAAAAAATTACAAGTGAAGAACTCTCGCTTTTATTTCTTTTGTTTTTCCCACGTTCCAGAAATTTTCTCCTAGATATCCGCAGGTTCTTCGGGTCACATTCATCTTATTATGGTCTTTATTACCGCAGTTAGGACATTCCCATTCAAAATTATCATTCACTTGAATTTCCCCATCAAAGCCGCAGACATGACAATAGTCTGATTTGGTATTAAATTCTGCATATTGAATATTATCATAGATGAACTTCACTAATTCCTCAAGAGCAGGCAGATTATGGCGCATATTTGGAATTTCCACATAAGAAATCGCGCCTCCAGAGGAAATTTTCTGGAATTGGCTTTCAAATTGGAATTTGCTGAAAGCATCTATCTTTTCCCTGACATCTACATGATAGGAATTGGTATAATATCCTTTATCTGTGATATCTTTTATTTCACCAAAACGCTTCTTATCGATTCGAGCAAAACGATAACATAGAGATTCCGCAGGACTTCCATAAAGACCAAAAGCGATGCCAGTTTTCTCTTTCCAGCGATCTGTAGCAGCACGCATATAATTCATGACGCGCAGAGCGAATTCTGCTCCTGTAGGATCGGTATGGCTTACTCCCTTCATCAGTTTCGTCACCTCATATAATCCGATATAGCCTAATGAGATAGTAGAATAACCATTATGAAGCAATGGATCGATAGGTTCTCCCTTTTTTAATCTCGCGATAGCTCCATATTGCCAGTGAATAGGGCTGACATCGGAAAGCGTTCCTTCTAATGCTTCATGACGGCACATGAGCGCTTCATAGCATAATTCTAATCGTTCCTCTAACAGCTTCCAGAATACTTCTTCATCACCATTTGCGATAATTCCGATTTGAGGTAGATTAAGACTCACCACTCCCTGATTAAAACGCCCTTCAAATTTATAATTTCCATTTTCATCTTTCCAAGGAGTTAAAAAGCTTCTGCATCCCATACAGCTAAAGACATTTCCCTCATAATTTTCTCTCATTTTCTTTGCCGAGATATAATCTGGATAGAGACGTTTTGCGGAGCACTTGACTGCTAATTTGGTGATATAATCATATTTTCCGCCGTGTAAACAATTATGTTCATCTAAGACATAGATTAATTTTGGAAAAGCGGGGGTGATATAAACGCCCTTTTCATTTTTAATTCCCTCTAGACGTTGACGGAGAATTTCTTCAATGATCATCGCATTTTCTTCTAAGTATTCATCATCTTTATCTAAGTATAAAAATAAAGTGACAAAAGGGGATTGTCCATTTGTAGTCATTAAAGTATTGATCTGGTATTGAATTGTCTGAACTCCACAGCGCAGCTCATCTTTCACCCTTTCATCGACTAATTTTACAATCAGATCATTTTCGATAGAAGAGCCGAATTGCTCTTGATAGCGTTTTAAATATTTATTACGGCTATAGCGCAGATATTTCCCTAAGTGCCTTACATCTACAGATTGACCGCCATATTGGCTGCTGGCAACGGCAGAAATAATCTGTGTCATAACAGTACAAGCGACTTGAAAACTCTTAGGGCTTTCTAATAATTTTCCATTCATAACAGTCCCATTATCTAACATATCGCTGATATTGATCAGACAACAATTAAAAATAGGTTGTATAAAATAATCTGCATCATGAAAGTGTAAAATGCCTTCGTCGTGAGCTTTAGAAATTTTTTCTGGAAGCAGAATACGTCTTGTCAAATCTTTAGAAACCTCTCCAGCGATTAAATCACGTTGTGTAGAAGCGATGGTAGCATTTTTATTGGAATTTTCTTCTGCCACATCTTTATTTCTGTTTTGAATTAAACTCATAATCGATTCATCTGTAGTATTCGCTTTGCGCACTAATTCTCTGGTATAACGGTAGATGATATATTTTTTTGCGAGCACGAATTTTCCATCTGCCATTAATTTCTGTTCAATGATATCCTGAATTTCTTCTACGTGCATCACGCTTTGATGGAAACTCTCTATCTCTTTGATAATTTCTTCAATACGGTCATATACAATTTTTTCTTCTAGAGATACCTCAGCATTTGCTTTTTGAACAGCAGTAATAATCTTATTGCGATCATAAGAAACCTCATTCCCATTTCTCTTAATTACTTTCATGATAAACCCTCTTCTCTTTATTTTGTAGTTTCTATGTAGAACGATTTTTATTATAGCACTATCTCATCATAATGTCTATATCTAGTTGTAGATAGAATAAAAATACTATATATTGTATATGAAGTAGAAAAATAGCGAAAAAGAGAAGAATTTCTTTGGACA
Organism: uncultured Eubacteriaceae bacterium; assembly: GCA_947643285.1. Taxonomy (GTDB): domain Bacteria; phylum Bacillota; class Clostridia; order Lachnospirales; family Lachnospiraceae; genus MGBC136627. The sequence goes on along the minus strand of CANRVK010000119.1, from coordinate 399 downwards.
ATTAAACTAGAATTTCCATATAAATTAACAAGGGAGTCATTTTATAAAATTTTATAGGATTAATAAGAAATAAAAAGAAAAAAAGATAATATTCTAGTTGTTTTGTCGTTTTAGAATAAATATAAGAAATTTAGAAAAAATAAAAAGAAAAAAAATACATACAAAAAAGGTTTTTTAAAAAAAGAAAATTATTATAGGGGTTAAGAGGTTATATGAGAAAAAAAGTTTTAAAGTTTTTTAAATAGAAAAGAAAAAAGATGGATTATGCTATTAGAAATCAGATTTATTTTAAAATGTGTATACTTCGGAAATAAAATTTAGGGGTTCGTGCAGGAGAGGGCTGTCCTATTCCAACGAAGCCGCGCTTTCGCTCCGTTCCAGACGTAACGGACACTAAAT